>JBKHCQ010000044.1:0-13689 GCA_046541755.1 Anaerolineales bacterium
TCAGTAAAATACAAACCAGATCGAAATGTCAGATATACGAGGGCCTCTCGCCTATCCCTATTATATGTGATGGCGGTCAGGACGCAATAGCGCTCGGAGACACAAAATCTCGCGTCTCTACTTTTATCAAATTTACCCCGCCGAACCTGCAAGTGATATAATCGTGTTAATCCTGTCCAACCTATCTCTTTTGGAGGTGGCCCTATGTCTACCATCCCATCCTCCCCCGGCCCGCTGATCCTTGCGCTGGACATCGGCAGCTCGAGTGTGCGAGCGCAGTTCTTCACCGCGCGCGGCGCGGCGCTCCCGACGCCGACGGCCCATATCCCCATCCAGCTCCGCACCACGCCGGATGGCGGCTCCGAGATCGACGTCGATGTGCTGCTGACAGCGATCTGGCGCTGCGTGGATCGCATCGTAGAAGAGGCCGGAGACCTCACGGAGCGGATCGCGGGCGTGGCAAGCTGCACTTTCGTCACCAATCTCGTCGGCGTTGATGCCGACGGGCGGCCCGTCACGCCGCTGACGACCTACGCCGATACCCGCGCCGCCCAGGAGGCTGCCGCCCTGCGCGCCGAACTTGATCCCGCCGCAATCCACGCGCGCACGGGATGCTATCTCCACACCAGCTACCTGCCCGCGCGGCTGCGCTGGTACGCCCGCACCCAGCCGGAGCGCTGCTCGCGGGTGGCGCAGTGGCGCTCCCTGGGCGCGCACATGGAGGCGCAGCTCTTCGGCGCGGCGGCGGTCAGTTTCAGCGCCGCTTCGTGGAGCGGGTTGCTCAATCGGCGCACACTCACCTGGGACGACGAGCTGTTGGCGGCGCTGCCCATCCAGAAGCATCAGCTCTCAGCCCTGAAAGATGTGGACGCGCCGCGTCGGGGATTGCGGGCGCCCTTCGCCCAACGCTGGCCCGCGCTGCGCGACGTACCCTGGTTCCCGGCGGTGGGCGATGGCGCGGCGGCCAATCTCGGCAGCGGCTGCGCGACACCCGCGCGGGTCGCGCTCACCGTGGGCACGACAGGCGCCGTTCGCATCGTCGCGCCCGGCGCCCCGGCGGAGATCCCCGCCGGGCTGTGGTGCTATCGCGTCGACCGCGAGCGCTCGCTGGTGGGCGGCGCGCTGAGCGGCGGCGGTAACATCTATGCCTGGTTGCGGGAGACGCTGCAACTAGAAGATAATGATCCCGCGCAGGTGGAGGCCGCGCTCGCGGAGATGGCGCCGGACGCGCACGGCCTCACCGTGCTCCCCTTCTGGGCCGGCGAGCGCAGCCCCGGCTGGGCTGATGACGCGCGCGCCACGCTGCACGGCCTCTCGTTGGCGACGACACCCGTGGCTCTGCTGCGGGCCAGCCTGGAGGCGGTCGCCTATCGCATCGGCCTGATCTTTGAGCGCCTGCGCCCCCTGCTGCCGGCGGATGCGCAGGTTGTCGTGAGCGGCGTCGCGCTCCCCGCCTCGCCCACGTGGATGCAGATCACCAGCGACGTGCTGGGCCGCCCGCTCATCATCTCCCAGGTGGAGGAAGCCTCCGCGCGCGGCGCGGCGCTCCTGGCGCTCGAGGCGCTGGGGCTGCGGGAGAGTTCAACATCTGAAAACGAAACCAATCTGGTCATCGACGGCGAGCGCATCACGCCGCATCCGGCCCACCACGAGATCTATCAGGCCGCGATGGCGCGCCAGCAGGCGCTGTATCAAAGGTTAGGGGATTTCAGAAATTAAAACTTTCCCCAAAAAAACCGATGTTTATTGTAGAGACGCAAGATTTTGCGTCTCTACAAGGGAATTGATAGATCCGCTCAGAGCGTGTAGTGACACGTTTGCCCTCCCCATTCTTTGGTGTATCATAATTATTGGTCAGATGCGGTTAGTTAGCATGCAGCGCGCCCTTGCGAAGGTCTAGAAATCCTTTTTTGTATCAAGAAACTTCTGGCTTCTCAAAACGCCATCTTATGCACGACCATTCGCAACCTTCGCGAGGAGTATTTGCTTGACCACATCCGCCCATACGGTTCAATTAGTCTATTTGTAAATTATGCCAAGGAGGTCATAAATGATCAATATTACCCATATCATCGCCCGTCAAATTTTGGATTCGCGGGGCAACCCCACCGTCGAGGCTGAAGTCTACTGCTCGGATGGCAGCGTTGGCCGCGCCGCCGTTCCCTCGGGCGCATCAACCGGCGTGCATGAGGCGCTGGAATTGCGCGACGGCGACGAGAGTCGCTACAACGGCAAGGGCGTCACCCAGGCCGTCGAGAACATCAACACCATCATCGCCCAAGCCCTGATCGGCCGGGAAGTGACGGATCAGAAGGGCATCGATGAGGCGATGATCGCGCTGGACGGCACGCCGAACAAATCGAAGCTGGGGGCCAACGCCATTTTGGGCGTCTCCTTAGCCACGGTGAAGGCCGCCGCGAACGCGCTGCGCCTGCCGCTCTACCGCTATATCGGCGGCGTCTACGCTCACGTCCTGCCCATGCCGATGATGAACATCCTCAACGGCGGCAAGCACGCCGTCGACGGCCCGGATCTGCAGGAGTTCATGGTCATGCCCGTGGGCGCGCCCACCTTCTCCGAGGCGCTGCGCTGGGGCGTGGAGACCTATCACACCCTGAAGAAGGTTCTCAAGAGCAAGGGCTACGGCGTCGGCGTGGGCGATGAGGGCGGATTTGCGCCCAGCCTCAAGACGAACGAGGAGGCCATCGAGTTGATCCTAGAGGCGGTCGAGAAGGCCGGGTACACGCCGGGCGAGGATATTTGGATCGCGATGGATCCCGCCGCCGCCGAGATTTATGAGGATGGCAAGTACAATCTCAAGAAGGAAGGCCGCGTCCTCAGCAGCGAGGAGATGGTCGAGTTCTACGCCAATTGGGTGGAGAAGTACCCCATCATCAGCATTGAGGATGGCTTGGATGAGGATGACTGGGACGGCTTCAAACTGATGATGGAGCGTCTGGGCGATAAGATCCAGATCATGGGCGATGATCTCTTGGTGACCAACACCGAGCGGATCGCGCGCGGCATCGAAGAGCAGGCCGCCAACTCCGTGCTCATCAAGCTGAACCAGATCGGCTCGCTGACCGAGACCATTGCCGCTGTGCGGATGGCGCACAAACACAACTGGACTGCGGTTGTTTCTCACCGCTCCGGCGAGACCGACGATGCCACCATCGCCGATTTGGCCGTGGCGCTCAACACCGGTCAGATCAAGACCGGCGCGCCGTGCCGCATCGACCGCGTCGCCAAGTACAACCAACTCCTGCGTATCGAGGAGTTGTTGGGGGATCGGGGCGTCTACGGCGGGATGGGCGCCTTCACTAACCTGAAGCTCTAGATTCACCCCGACGTCTTAAATTCAGAAGCCCGCTCCGATTTGGGAGCGGGCTTTCTTATAGCCTCTTAGCGTCTTGGCATCTTGGCGCCTCTGCGTTGATTTTTTGGGCGGAGTCATTTAGGCGCCCCGCGCTTTTGAGCTTAACCTCAGGCATGGGCTGCATCAGGCGTAACGGTTACTGAAGTTCAAGCGCGGCGCACCTGGATCTACTCATAAAACCAAAGTGGTGAGTTGCCCATCGTAGGGACGTCTACCTCACCCTCTCGCTGGCGGCAGCCTTTCCCTCAGCCTTTCCTTCAGCCTTTCCCTCATCTTCCTCATCGGGAAGTTGGAGTGCGATGTAGAAAGTGCTGCCCTGATCCACCTCGCTATCGACCCAGACGCGGCCCTTATGGCGCTCCACGATGGATTTGACCAACGCCAGGCCCAGGCCCGTGCCTTGGATGTCGTTCGTCTCCCGGCGCTTGATGCGATAAAATTTTTCAAAGAGCCGCACCATATCCTCCGGCGCGATGCCGATGCCGGTATCCGAGATGTGGATGATGGCCTCCTTGTTGTTCACATCTAACCCCACGTTGACTTGCCCGCCGCTGGGCGTGTACTTGATGGCGTTATCGACCAGATTGCTCACCGCCTGGCGGATCAAGGTGCAATCGCCGATGACCGTCGGCGCGCCCTCGGCTGGATCGAGGCGGAGCATCACGCCCTTGTTCGTGGCGCGCGCGCGCATCGTATCGACGGCCTCGACAAGGATCAGGCCCAGGCGGCACGACTCCTGTCGCACGCCCACGCCCGCCTCGATACGCCGCAGATTGAGCAGATCGCCGATCAGCGCGCTCATCTGATCGATGCCCGCTAAGATACGCTCCAAATAGTCGTGCTGCTTGTCGTTGAGATCCCCCACCATCATCAGCATCGTTGCATAGCCGCGAATGAAGGTCAGCGGCGCGCGCAGGTCGTGCGAAACGGTTGCCACAAAATCCGATTTCATCTCATCGAGTTCTTTGAAGTGCGTGACATCCCGCATCACCACCACTTTGCCCGCCATCAAGCCCTGCGGATCCAAAATGGGCGCGATGCTGGCGTAAAAGGTGCGGCCATCCTCCAGCGGCACCTCGACGGCCTGTTGCTCCTCATCGGAGCGCAACACGGCGGTCTTCAACAGCTCTGGAATATCTAAGTTTTTCAGCAACCGCCCATAGGCCGCTTCGTTCACCTCTAGCACGCGCTGCGCGGCCGGATTGATTAACAGGAGTCGGGCGCGCGAGTCGATGACGAGGATCGCGTCGGTGGTGCTGGCCAAAATCGCGGCCAGGCGGCGCCGCCCGCCCTCAGCCGCCTGGAAGAGGCGCGCGTTCTCCACGAGCACCGCCGCCTGGTTCGCCAGCGTGGAAAGGAAGTTCACGCGCGCTTCATCGAAAGCATCGCTTTGATCCGCGCCGACCCAGAAGATGGCCACCGTGTTGTTATGCAGGCGCACCGGGAAGACGGCCACGCTTCGCAGCGGGTGAGCCGTGCTGGCCGGCCCTTTGCTCTCGAAGAGATCTTGTTTCACAAATGGCTTGTGTTGATGGCGTAATGCTTTGGAGAAATCGCGATCCAACGCCCCAATATTGGGGAGATCCATATCCTCTCCCCTGGTAAACACCCGCTGAATGCGATTACTGCTGGAAAGGAGGACAAATCGCGCCACGGTGGCGCCCGTTTCCTCCAACGCTCCATCCAAGATGGGCAGGACGCCGCTCTCGAGATCCAACGTCGCCGAGACATCCTGGGCCACCCTTAATAGAAGCGCCAGATCCCCCAAGCGCGCTTGGAGGCGAATCCGCATCTTCTCGAAGGCGCTTCCCAATTGGGCGACCTCATCATCGCCGGGGATGGCGATGGGAATATTCCAATCGTCAGAGATGGAGCCGGGAATATTCAAATCGCTGCGCGCGATGCGATTCGCGGCCTCTGCCAGCTTATTCAGCGGCTTGATGATCCGCGTCGCGTAAAAGGGGATAGCAAAGAGCAAGATGCCGCCCACGACAATTTGCACCAACAGGAGCGGGCTGGCAATCGCCGTCGCGGTTTCCAACACCGCGGCATAGGGAAGTTGCAAGACCACGGCGTATGGCGTGCCCCTTGAATTGTGCAGATAGGTCAGAATACGCTGGCCATCCGGCGAAACTTCCTCATAGTTCATCCCTGAGCCGGGTTCAGGCAAGGCGTCATGAATCCCATCCCAAGGCCGCAGGATGAAATCTGGGTTGGGATGCGCGATGATGGCGCCCCACTCATCCAAGATGAAGCCGTTTCCGGCGCCGCGCGTCAACTGCAACGCATCTACGGCCTGCTGCATGTAGGGATTGACATTCAATTGCACGCGCCCCAACAACAGAGCCGCCGGCGATCCGTGCGCTTCCGGCAAATTACTCCCCTCCTCGGCCGGGAAAATTGGTTGTACCACGGTGAGACCATACTGATCCGAGGGCAATTTTGTGATGCGCGTCACTTGCAAAAAGCCCAAATCCAGCGCCTTTGCGACCTCCAGTTGCTCCTCCGTCGTCAGGGTGCTATGCGCCTTGTCTTCGGGCACAGCTTCGACAACTTCCATCTCTGAGTTGACGATCAACAGTTCCTGGAAGAAGGGAACAACTTGCCGATCCGTGCGCAGCGCTTGGGCGCGCCGCTCGGGATCGAGCAGCGCCGGATCTTCCGCAAACGTGGTCAACAGATTGGGGGCGGTGTAGTGGAATTGTCGCAAGCGCTCGCTGGCATTATCCGCGCTGCGGGACATCTCCGCGACGGCTTGCTCACGCGCCAACGTGATCGCCCGCGAGGTGACCGCCAGCACGGAGAGCACGATGCTGAGCAAGACCAAGGGGATGCTGAACACCAAGAAGCGAGCGCGCAAGGAGCGACTATATACGGAGATCACATCGTTCTGTTGCGGCGGACGCCACGCCGGATTAAGGAAAACGAGTTGGAGCACGATGCCTATCCCCAAGCCGCTGAGCATCCAGAGGGGCAGTTCGTTGTCCCAAAAGGAGGCGACGTAATCCACCGCCAACAGTCCGCCTTCGGGAAAATTGACGGCCAAGCGACTGAACGAGAAGAAAAACACCGGCGCTAAGGAGGAAACCAGCGAGGCGATAATGGGCGTGCGGAGTAAATCAAAGAGTTTTCCCTTATACGGCTGATGGATGCACAACCCCATCACGATGCCCCACGAGGTAAAAGCTAATAGATCGGTGAAGGTGAGGGGAAAGAACCACGTCCACATCAAACTGGCGAGAAGATTAACGCTGCCCGCCGGTCCAGCGCCCAGCCAGATGGCGACCGCCGTGACGATAGCCAATCCAGCCAAAGAGACGGTGGGCTGGGCGGGCAATACGCCAATCGGCGCAACGGGGAGCGACCCGGCGGTGGTGCGCTGCAAAACCAGCGCGAAGTTCGCCGGGATCGAGACCAGCAAGGCCAGCCCGAAGCTCATCCACTGCTTCCGCCCCATCTTCTCAAAATCCGAGCGCTGTTTCCACATCACGCCCAAGAAGAGTCCCGCGTAGAGGATCGAGAGGATAATACTCGACCACGCTATGGGGAATTCAAATGAGAATCCGGTGGGAGCGTGCCACAATTCCAAGTTCATCGCTGCTTCCTTATAGACAAATCTGGGGAAGGGTGCAATTATCTAAAACAACCAACAGCTCTATTGTACAACATTCTGAGGCAATTTAACCATCGATACGCTTTGTTTGCCGATGGCTTTGATTACAGTATAGTAAGGAAAGAGGGAGGTGTCAAAAAGAACGCGGCGTTTCATTGCCACAGGCCGATGGCGGCGCCGCATAAGGGGCCGAGGCCGAGGCCCAGGATCACGCCCCAGAGCGCGCCCCGCAGCGAATCTGGCGCCAGCAAACTGCCCAACATCGCGCCGATGAGCGGGCCGCTCGCTGCGCCGATGAGCACCGCCCGCATCGAGGCCGCCGTGCCCCACAATGTGCTGCGTTGCGCCGCTATGATGGCGCCGACCGCCGCCCCCCATCCCATCCCCACGGGCAGGTTCGTCAGCGCGCCAAGGACGAGGCCCGCGCGCGCCTGAAGCATCCAGCCGGCGAGCGCGCCCCCCAGCGCGCCAACGAGCGCGCCGAGGATAAGACGGCGCCAACATCCCCCAGGGTTCTTTTCCAGATGCTTCTGGAGATAGGCCGTCGCGTACCGGCTCACGCTCCCGGCGCACGCCCCTATCCACACACCGTTGGCCGCCGCGACGAGCGCGCCGCTCAAGGCGCCCGCGCCTGGCCCGTGATGCGCGCCATACGTCGCGCCCGCTATCGCGCCGTAGAGCGCCGCGAGGAGCGCGCCCAACAGCGCGCCATCCAACATCCCCAGGAAGAGGCCATAGTTGGCCGCGCCGGCCTCGTCGTTCACGATGGCGCCTTCCATAGTTCGGCGCCGTGCTCCAGCGTAAAATCCACGTGGATCCAAAAGCCGACCAGGGCCTGCACGCACCCCTGCTGATTGGTGCGCAGGCCCAGGAGTTGGGCCAAGGGATGATTGGCGTGGGGAGGCAGCGCCAAGTAGTAGGTGTGCTCCAGCAAACCGCCCTGGTGAAAGGTATCCAAGCGCGCGTTTGTCCTGATGATGGCCTGGTAGCACGCGCGCCGGGTGTCGGCGGCATCCCGAAATTGCTTGAGGAAGATCAACGGAATCTCCGCGCCCTCCAGATCGACCAGCTCGCGCAGCGTCTGCATATCGACAGACGAATCGGTCTGGCGCAGCAGACGGATGATCTCCGCGCGGGCCACATCCCAGTTACCCCACGTGACCGCCGAGACCAGCGCATCCTCTGAATCGCGGCGCTTCACCTCGGCCAGGCGCTGCATCCGGCTTGACGCTTCTGCCACCCCCGGCGCATTCATCGTCTCGAAGCGCCACGCATCTACGGCGAACTCCGGGTTCTGGATAATCGTGGGCGGCTCGAAACGGCCCCACATCTTGGGGAAGCCGTAGACCTCGCGGCCCGTGATCAGCGCCGAGGGGTTGTCGACGTAGAGGCAGGGCAGAAACCACGCGGTGTGATCGGGCGTCCAGAGGCCGCCGGCCTGGCGTCGGCCCACCGCCGGCGCCCAGAAGCTCAACTCCCGCTCGCGCGACCAGCCCAGCGCCTGATCCCGCGCATCCGTGGAAAGCACGTCCATCTCCGCGTACACCATCGCCACGTAGGGCATCGCCGGGACGTAATCCCACTGGCCGTTCGTCGGCGCGCTGAGGTAGCGCGAGCAGAGGCGGTGAAGCGCGTCGCGCTCGGCGGGGAGCAAAAAGGCCGCGATGCGCGCGTTGCGCTGGAGATACGGCCCGCGCGGGACGGGCCAGCCGTGGCGCAGGTCATCATCCACATAGCGGGGCAGCTCCCTCGGCGACGAGGTCTCGCGCCGTCCACAGCCGGTTGCGGCAGCGCCGGTCGCGGCGGCGCCCAACGCGCCCCCCGTCAGGTAGAGGAAGTGTCGCCGCGAGAGTTTCTTCCCCATCACGTCAGAACCTGATCCAAACCTCGTCGATGTACTCGGCCAGCGTCCGCTCCACCAGCGCGTCGATGTCCAGCTTTTCCTCCAGCGCCTCCACCTCGCCGAGATTGGCCCACGTATCGGGCCGGCTCGCGTGGAGTGAGCAGGGGTCTTGGTAGGGCTGGATGGACAGGTCGAACGTCCCGATCTCCTGGGCGATATTGACGATCTCCTGCTTATCGAAGCTCACGAGGGGGCGCAGGATCGCCCGCTCGGCAGCGCGGCTAATCACATCGATGTTCTTGAGCGTCTGGGAGGCGACTTGCCCCACGCTCTCGCCGGTGACGAGCGCCACGGCGTTGCGCTGCCAGGCGATCCGCTCGGCGACGCGCATCATAAAGCGGCGGAAGACGACCGTCGCCAGCGCCGTGTCGTAGGTGGAGATCGTTGCCTCGAACAGCTCGGAGGAGGCCAAGTAGAGCGGCGCGGAGAGGCGATGGGGGGCCAGTAACGCGCGCGCCATCGCTACGATTTTGGAGTCGCGCGCTTGTTGAGCGTTTGGCAGGAGGTGGAAGTGCAAGAAATCGACGTTGCAGCCGCGTTTGTGCATCATGTGCGCGGCGACGGGCGAATCGATGCCGCCGGAGAAGAGCGCCAGCACGCGCCCGCTCGCACCGATGGGGAGGCCTCCCGCGCCCTGAAGCCGGCGGATGAAGAGGTAAGCGCCCTGCTCGTAGATTTGGATCTCCAAGATGACGTCGGGATCATTTAATCGCACCGGCGCCTGCGTCGCCGCAACGATGGCCGCGCCAACGCGATTGTTGACCTCCGGCGATGTGACTGGAAATTGCTTATCGCCGCGCCGCGTGTCCACCGCGAAGGTTGTCTGGGGGGTGATAACGCCCGCGGCTAGATCGAGCGCCGTCTCCATGATGGCGTCCATCTGGGGCGGGACGATCACCGTCGGCGCTACATAGGCGATCCCAAAGACACGCTGTAAACGCCGTTCCAGAATCTCCGTCGGCGCATCCCCCGCGACCTCGACGATAAAGTAGCTGTGAAACTTGTGCAGCTCGATCTCCCCCACATCCGCCAACGCGGTTTGGATGTTGTGGATCAAGCGCTGCTCGAATTTATAGCGGTTGTTGCCCTTCAGGCTCAACTCGCCGTAGTGCACGATGTAATGCTGCGTTTGATTTTTCATAGGGGGTATGATAACACAATCAGGGGGGCATGCAATGAATCTCATGCTAAAAACCTGTCAGGTTTCTGAAACCTGACAGGTTTATGTTCAAAACAGCAGCCACAGCAGGGAGATGATCACGCGCCGCAGGAGGTTGATGAGGAAGTAGGCGATGATGGGGGAGAAATCCAGGCCGATGATGGGCGGGAGAAGTTGGCGAATCGGCGCCAAGATCGGCTCTGTGATGTCCACCAGAAAACGCATCATCCGGTTGCTGTAGGGCACGCGCAACCATCCCAAAATCACGCGCACCAACAGCGCCGCGCTGTAGAAATCGAAGAGGATGTTGAGGAGGGAGATGAAGATCCGCCCCATTTGTTGCCAGGGCTGCGCCGGCACCAGCAGCGCCAGCAGCACCAGATTGACCAGCCAGGTGATGAGCGAGTGGCCCAGCCAGAGCAAGATCAATGCCATTACCGGCGCGACATCAAAATAGGCTTGATTCCACGGCACATATTGGTACGTGCTGCCGCCCATCAGCTCGCGCACAGGCTTGAGCAGCGGCTCGGTGATGGCGCGCAAGATTTTCATCGCGGTGTTGGACGGCGAGACGTTGATCCATTGCAGGATAATCTGAATCACCAGCGTCAGCCCCAAAACTGCGAACCCTATATCGATGATTCGAAGAAATAGCTCAATAGTCATCGTTACCTCTCTTGTAAGTAACTCCTCAAGGGAGCGCCTGAACCTTCCCGGAAGCTGTGAACCCTCCACCGGAACGGTTATTGTCCTGTCGAGACGCAAAATCTCGCGTCTCGACAGGAAACATCAGTGTTTTTGGACTCCCCTTATCCATCCCCCGCGCCGTTTTTGAGATGCGAGGTGTCGTTCACGAAGTGGATATCCAGCCAGCCCGGCATCTTGAGTTCCGCTAACGTCACCGCGGCATTGCTGAAGCGCAGGCCTAAATAAGTTTTCCAAGGGATGTTGAACCACGTGGTGAAGAAGCCCCGAAAGGCGCCGCCGTGCGCGACGATGATGACATCGCCCGCCTCGTGGCGGGCGATGATCTCATCGAAGACCGCCTCGACGCGGGCGTAAAACTCCTCTTCCAGCTCTGTCTCCGGGATGTACGCGCGGACGGCCTCGCCGCGATGGGCGTACTCCAGTAGATGCGGCCAGAGATCGACGATCTCATCCCAGTTGTGGCCGGTCGCCTGACCCATCCCGTGCTCGCGCAGGCGGACATCCTCTCTCGGCGCGACGCCCGTCGCCGCCGCGATAGCCGCCGCTGTCTGAACGGCGCGCACTTGCGGGCTGGTGTAAAGCGCGGTTACCTCGTCCAGCTTGCCCAGGCGCTCGGCGACCTGACGCGCTTGCCAAGCGCCCCTCTCCGTCAAGGGCGGATCGGCCCAGCCCTGCACGCGCCGGTCGGCATTCCACGTCGATTCCCCGTGCCGCACCATCCATAGACGTAATGTCATACAGCCTCCTCTAATTCCGCTAGTAGATCGAAGGGCGGCTCCTCGACGAAGATGCCCGTTACATCATCGTAAATCCGCACCCGCCCGCTCCGAAAATCGTAGACCCAAGCGTGAATCTCCACCTCGCCGGCTGCGGCCGCCGCTTTGACATAATCATAACTCATCAGATGCTCCACCTGGAGCAGCACGTTGGCCTCGATGATGGCGTTGTGCCGCGCGTGGCCCTTCAATTTCTCCGGTATGCGACGCTTGGCCTCGCGGGCGTAGGCCAGCCAGTGACTCAGATGCGGCTCGCGCTCATCGGGCGGGAGATCTAGCGCCTGGATACCGCCGCAGAAGCTGTGGCCGCACACGACGATATGCTTCACCTGCAGATACATCATCGCGTATTCCAATGTCGCGCCCAGGCTCGGCGCGGGCGCATCGGCCGGCGGCACGACATTGGCGAGGTTGCGCACGACAAAGATGTCGCCCGGCGCCGCGCCCAAAATGCGGCTCGGCATAATCTGCGAATCGGAGCAGCCGATGTAGAGCACCTGGGGGCTTTGCCCGTGAGCCAGTTTCTCCATCAGATCAGCTTCCGCCGCGAAGTAAGCCCCACGCTTCTCACGCGCCGCCAACGAGAGTTTGTCCTCGATCATTATCAACCTCCTGGGTTTTGATATGGGTAGAGGCCGGGGATAAGATTAGGATGCTTCTTGACGCACTGCTTCTAATAAATCCGCGAGTAAGCTGCGCGCGGCGGATACCGGGTCCTGCTGGCGGCGCGAGACCGCCTCGACGGCTGCCGTGATCCGTTCCGCCGGGAGCTGTGCTTGGAGCAGCGCGTGAAAGTGATGCTCCACCCACACCTCGATCTCGGCGCGCGCGTGGCGGGCCAGCCGCTCATCCCAGCGGCCGGTCGCTTTTAAGTCCTCGCGGTGGGCTAAGATCGCCGCCATTAACTCCGCGATGCCCTCGCCCTCCAGCGCGCTGGTCTTGAGGATGGGAACCTCCCATCCGGCCTCGTCCGCCTCTGCCCCCGTCGTGTCCTCGCCCGCGCTCGGCCCATGATGGCCCGCCGGCCCCCCGCGTCGCACGCTCTGCAACGCGCGGACGGTCTGTCGCGCTTCGGGGCGATCCGCTTTGTTGACGACGATAATGTCGGCGATCTCCATCAGGCCGGCCTTGAGCGCCTGGATGGCGTCGCCCATCCCCGGCGCTTCGACTAAGACGACGGTGTGCGCCACGCGCGCCACCTCGACCTGCGATTGGCCCGCGCCGACGGTCTCCACCAAAATCACCGGCACGCCCACCGCATCTAACACGGTTACGACGTCGCGCGTGGCGTGCGCCACCCCGCCGGGATGGCCGCGCGAGGCCATGCTGCGGATGAAGATGCCGGGGTCTTCCACAAGATCGCGCATTCGCAGCCGATCCCCCAGCAGCGCGCCGCCGGAGTAGGGGCTGGTGGGATCGACGGCCACCACGGCCACCCGCTCCTCGTGCTCGCGGAAGACGTGGGCCAGGCGATTGAGCAGCGTGCTCTTGCCGGCGCCCGGCGCGCCCGTGATGCCGATGATGTGCGCTTGGCCGCTGTGCGGGAAGAGCTTCATCAGCGCCGCTTGGCCTTCGGGATCGCCGTTCTCGACGCGGGAGAGCAGGCGCGCCAACGCGCGCCGGTCGCCCGCTAACGCTGAAGCCGCTAAATCCACGTTACGCCTCGGCAGGGGGCTTGACGGCGGCCGTCGTGGCTTGGCGGATAAAATCGACGACGACGCGGGTGTCCGTCCCCGGCCCGAAGACCTCGCGCACGCCCATCTCTTTGAGCTGGGGTTGGTCATCCTGGGGGATGATCCCGCCGACGAAGAGCGGCAGGTCGTCCAAGCCGCGTTCCTCCATCTCTGCCAAGACGCGCGGGACGAGGCCCATGTGCGCGCCGGAGAGAATCGACAGGCCCACGACGTCCACATCTTCCTGCAAAGCCGCCTCCGCGATCATCGTCGGCGTCTGGCGCAGGCCGGTGTAGATCACCTCCATGCCGGCGTCGCGCAACGCGCGCGCCACGACCTTCGCGCCGCGATCATGGCCATCCAAGCCGGGTTTTGCGATCAGGACTCGAATTTTACGTTCCATCCATGCCTCCTTAGGGTGCATAATGAATGATCAGTCGGTAGATTGAATTGGTACGGATCGTAATACGAAATACGTTTC
>JBKHCQ010000045.1:0-13506 GCA_046541755.1 Anaerolineales bacterium
CGCGCCAAGATGGGGAATTTCTCCGTCGAAAGATCTAAAAAATCTGTGCGATCCGTGAAAATCCGTGAGTTGTTTTCAAAAAGTGTCCGGTAGCTAGCTATCTGATTATCCATCTGCTACATCTGCTACATCTGCTTAATCTGCTGAGATAAAGGCATAAAACTGTCCCGTAGGTAGTCTAGTAGTCAAAGAAATAATCTCTGTGTAACTGAGTCAAAAAGTGCCCGGCAGCTAGATGCGATTATAGTCGCTTTCCCTGTTTGAGCAATCAAATGCGATTCTAATTCTTTTCTAATCTCATTTTAACGTTCGTGGCCTATTCTATAGATAGAGATCAGGACATAAGACGGAATCAAACAGCTCTTCGGGAGGCGCGGGAACATTCGCCCACTCTGAAGGGCTGATAGCATGTGAGCTATACATGTGAGCTATAAAGGAGTGACAATAATGGATCTAAATCAATATACAGAGAAGGCGCAACAAGCAATTTTGCGGGCACAGCGGGTGGCGTCGGAGCACGGCAACCCGGAAATTGACCCGCAGCATCTCTTGCTGGCGCTGTTGGAGCAGAGTGACGGCGTGGCGCCGCAGATAGTCTTGCGGCTGGGCGGCGATCCTCAGCGGATGCGGGTGGATCTGACGCAGAGCATCGAGCGCAAGCCGAGTGTGCGCGGCGCCAACGCGCAGATTGGCCTGGGCGCTGCGGCCACGCGCATCCTGCGGAACGCCGAGCGCGAAGCCAAGCAGATGCGCGATGAGTACGTCAGCACCGAGCACATCCTGCTCGCGCTGGCCGATACCAGCGCCGGCGACATCTCGAAGTTCCTGGCGGCGCAGGGCATCGACCGCGAGGCCGTGTTGCGCGCCCTGACCGCGATTCGCGGCGGGCAGCGGGTGACCTCGCAGACGCCGGAGGGTACCTACAACGTGCTGGAGAAGTACGGGCGCAATCTGACCCAGTTGGCGCATCAGGGCAAGCTCGATCCCGTCATCGGGCGCGATATGGAGATCCGCCGGGTGATGCAGATTCTCTCGCGCCGCACGAAGAATAACCCCGTGCTGGTCGGCGAGGCCGGCGTGGGGAAGACGGCTGTGGTCGAAGGGCTGGCGCAGCGCATCGTGCGCGGCGACGTGCCCGAAGGCTTGAAAAATCGGGAGATCTTCCAATTGGATCTCGGTGCGTTGGTCGCGGGTGCAAAATTTAGAGGCGAATTCGAGGAGCGGCTCAAGGCCGTGCTCAACGAGATCGCCCGCTCCGAGGGGCGCATCCTGCTCTTCATCGATGAGATTCACCTGGTCGTGGGCGCGGGGCAGACCCAGGGCGCGATGGACGCGGGCAACCTGCTCAAGCCGATGTTGGCGCGCGGCGAACTGCACGCCATCGGCGCGACGACGTTGGACGAGTACCGCGAGTACGTCGAGAAGGACGCCGCGCTGGAGCGTCGCTTCCAGCCGGTCTTCATTGAGGAGCCGGATGTCCCCGCGACGATCAGCATTTTGCGCGGCCTCAAGGAGCGCTACGACGCCCATCACGGCGTGCGCATCCAGGACGCGGCCCTGATCGCGGCGGCGCGCCTGAGCCATCGCTACGTCACCGCGCGCCAACTGCCCGACAAGGCCATCGACCTGATCGACGAGGCGGCGGCCCGCTTGCGCTTGGAGATCGATTCCAAGCCGGCGGAGTTGGACAAGATTGACCGCCGCGTGATGCAGCTAGAGATCGAGCAGGAGGCCCTGCGTCAGGAGAAGGACGCGGCCAGTCGCGAGCGTTTGGCCGCCATCCAGCAGGAGATCGCCGATCTCAAAGAGGAGAGCAACGCGCTCCGCGCGCGGTGGGAGGACGAGAAGGCCGCCATCCAGGAGATTCAGGAGCTTCAGCAGGCGCTGGAGGATCTTAAAGTAGACATCGAGCACGCGGAACGTCAATCCAACTTAGAAGAAGCGGCCCGCCTGCGCTACGGTCGGGCGCGGGAGTTGGAGCAGGCGCTGGAGGAGGCGCGCGCGCGCTTACAGCAGGTGCAGGGTGAGCAACCGCTCTTGCGCTTGGAGGTCGGCCCGGAGGAGATCGCTATGGTGGTCTCCGAATGGACGGGCATTCCCATCTCCAAGCTGATGGAGGGCGAGCGCGAGAAGCTGCTGCGCATGGAGCAGGCGTTGCATCAGCGCGTGGTGGGCCAGGATGAGGCCATCGCCGCCGTCTCCAACGCCGTGCGGCGGGCGCGCGCGGGCCTGCAAGATCCGCAGCGCCCCATCGGCACCTTCCTCTTCCTTGGCCCGACGGGCGTGGGCAAGACGGAGCTGGGTCGCGCGTTGGCCGAGTTTCTCTTCGATACCGAGGAGGCGATGGTGCGCATCGATATGAGCGAGTACCAGGAGAAGCACACCGTCTCGCGCCTCGTCGGGGCGCCGCCCGGCTACGTCGGCTACGATGAGGGCGGCCAGCTCACCGAGGCGGTGCGTCGCCGCCCGTACAGCGTCGTCCTGCTCGACGAGATTGAGAAAGCGCACCCGGAGGTCTTCAACGTCCTCTTGCAGCTTCTGGACGAGGGCCGTCTGACCGACGGGCACGGGCGCACGGTTGACTTCACCAACACCATCATTATCATGACGAGCAACGTCGGCAGCCGCTGGATCAAAGAAATGGGCGTGGACGAGGCCCGCGAGCAGGTGATGGCCGAGTTAGATCGGACGTTCCGGCCCGAATTCCTGAACCGTATCGACAACATCATCCTCTTCCGCAGCTTGACCCAAGAAGATCTGCAGAAGATCGTCGACATCCAGGTGCGGAACCTGCGCAAGCTGTTGCAGGAGCGCGGTTTGGAGATCGATTTGACCGACGCGGCGCGCGTCTACCTGGCCGAAGCGGGCTACGATCCCGTCTACGGCGCGCGACCGCTTAAGCGTGCCATCCAGCGCAACTTGCAGGATCCGCTGGCGATGGCCGTGCTGGAGGGCCGGTTCGAGTCCGGCGATACCGTCCGCGTGGCGGGCAAGACGGGCGGCGAGCCGAATGGAGAGGAGACGTTGGCCTTAGAGAAAGCCTGATCAGGCCGACGTTGTCCGCGTAATCCCACCGGCGGGACGCACATCGACATTTGAGACATGTTGCGATGGTGCGTCCCGCCGCTTTTGTTTTTGATGACAAGGAGCTTCGATATGCAAGCACAACACGAGGAGAGCAATCACATGGACACAACGACCTTAGTGATGTTGGCGGCGGCGATCATCCTCTTGATCGTGGCCTTTCTGCGGGAGCGCACCCTCCCCGTGGATGGGTTACAGGTCGCGGGGCGGACCTTGTGGCGCAACTTGCCGCTTCTTCTGTTGGGATTCGTGATCGCGGGGGTGATGCAGGTGCTCGTGCCGCGCGAGGTGATCTCGCGCTGGTTGGGATCTCAGGCCGGCGTCCAGGGCATCCTCATCGCGAGCGTCGCCGGCGGCCTGATGCCCGGCGCGCCCTACGCCGTCTTCCCGATGGCCGGCACGATGTACGCCTCCGGCGCGGGCTTGGGCGCCGTGGTGGGCTTCGTCTCCGCGTGGTCGCTGTGGTCCGTGTCTCGGCTGCCCGTCGAGATCGCCCTCATCGATCCCAAAGTCGCGCTTGTGCGGTATGGCATCACCTTCCTTGTCCCGCCCTTCGCCGGCCTCCTGGCCAATCTGGTTGCGGGGTTGGTGTAGCTTGGTAAGATGCTTGTCACCATCCTCAATAGACTTTATAATTAGATTAGCTGGGTGAACGAAAAATGAAAGAAAATGAAAGTAGGGAGCTATGTCACAAACCGTAACGTTGACGTTACCTGATAAACTCTATCAGCCAGTTCGACGCACTGCTCAAGCGACTGATCAGCCGATGGAGGCCGTGTTACTCACGGCCTTAGAGTCTTTCTTGCCTCCTCTTGATGAACTGCCTTCGGATTTAGCTGATGAGTTAGCCCAAATGCAAACCTGGGATGAGGAAGCGCTACGGAGAGTGTTGTTGGAGACGGTTCCAGTTGACCAACAACAAGCGATAGAAGCGTTGTTGCAGCGTAATCAAGCTGAAGGTTTGAACGAGGTAGAACGAGAAGAATTAGAGTCTCTACAACGTACTGCTGATCGGGTGATGTTACGCAAAGCCCATGCGGCGGTTTTACTGCGCTTTCGAGGTCGGCGGGTTCCGACGTTGGCTGAATTGCACCAATTGACAATCGCGGCTGAATGACACCTTCGAGTTTTTATGTATCTCATGCACTCCGAGAGCGGATTGCAAAGCAAGCGCATTATCGCTGTGGTTACTGTCTTCGCACAGAGGAACTGACGGGAATGCCTATGACGTTGGATCATATCATTCCTCAAGCTGCTGGTGGGCCAACAACCGAGGATAACTTATGGCTTGCTTGCTCTCGCTGCAATCAATACAAGGGAACCCAAATGCATAGTCGAGACCCACAGACAGGGGAGCGAGTGCCATTATTCAATCCTCGGCGACACGCGTGGAATGAGCACTTCGAATGGAGTGAGGATGGTACCAAGATTTTGGGGAAGACGCCATCGGGGCGCGCAACTGTTCTGGCGCTTAAGATGAACAATTCGGAGATTGTTGTCGCTCGCAGGTTATGGGTCAGTGCAGGATGGTGGCCGCCATTGGATTGATGTTTGTAATTAGGATGGCTGGCTCTTGGAAAAGCCCCAACTAGAAGTGCAGTTTATTCAAAAACCAGCGCCCCCCGACCTAAAACGGGGGCGCTGGTTTGTTTCGTTTGACGTAGCGTATTCATCACCTTCGACGAAACGCTTCCATTCGCATCTACATCCTACGCCGCCTTTACGGCAAAAACTTCTCCGCAAAGTGACGGTTTCCCAAGCGCGGCGCGCGCATCAGGAATCTGGATGTCCCACCGGCAGCAGATATAGCGGCGCGTGATCGTCTGGCAAATCCAACGCCGATTGCAGTTGCTCATCTTTCATCGCGCCAATGGGAACGCTCCCCAGGTCCAACGCCACCGCTTGTAGCAACATATTTTGCGCGGCGTGTCCGGCTTCCATGTGAACGTAACGCCGCGCTCGGTCGCCGTAGCGTTCGGCTGTGCGCCCGTAGACTCCGGTAAAGAGAAAGATCGCCGGCGCTTCTCGTAAAGCATCCTGACGCAACCCGGCCTCCCATACCGCCGAACGCATATCCTCTGCGGTCAACTGCGTCAAGCGATGGCCGTCGGGCTGATAGTGATACAGCCCCTCTGGAAGGATGATGTACAACTCCAGGGGATACAACGCGCCCGCCGAGGGCGCCGCCCTGTACCCCTGATGATCGGTGATGCCCTGCGCCGCCCAGAGCAACTGCCCGATGTGCTCCTCCGTCAGCGGCTCTGATGTGAACGTCCGCACCGAACGCCGCTCGGCAATCGCCGCCTCCAGCGCCGTATCCCCCTCCAAATTCGGCGCCGGCAACTCCGGATTGAAGGAATTTTCAGGCAAATCCGTTGGTGTAGCTTGACACGCTCCGCTGCCTATGACCAACAACACCAAAATGTCGATCCACAACAGATGTTTCCGTACGAGATACATGACAGCCTCCTCTATGTCTATGGTAATTTATCTGACACTGCTCATCGGAAAACTACCTCTATAAAAAGTCTAAGGGATATGGAGGAGAATTGCAAATTTCACTTACCCCGTGCCCCGTGCCCCGTACCCCGGATCCCGGAGCAAATTTAGACCGGCTGCTTGTCAGATGCCTGAGAACTGCTTCATCCGTCCTTCAACTACAAGATTTGCGCAGCGATCTAAGCTGGGTATACTGTTTGTTGTTTGTAGTGAGGCACGAAATGAATGAAGTGCCGTAAGAAATCAAACGAAAGGACATAACTATGCCACGTTTTCTCCACCTGGCCGATGTGCACCTCGGTTATCAACAGTACGGCCTCAAGGCGCGCTTCAACGATTTCAGCCGAACCTTTCTACACCTGGTCGATGTCGCGCGCGACCGCGAGGTTGACTTTGTCCTGCTGGCGGGCGATCTCTTTCACAAGCGCACCGTCAATCCGCTGGCGATGCGCGCCGCCATCGCGGGCCTCGAGCGCTTGCAGGCGGCGAAGATCCCCGTGCTGGCCGTCGAGGGCAACCACGAGCGGGCTTACTATCGCGAGCAATACTCCTGGGTCGATTTTCTGGACGCGATGGGCTACCTGCGCCTGCTCACCCCGCGCTTCGAGGAGGGCCGCGCGCTGCTCACGCCCCACGGCGACGCGGGCGGCGCCTACGTCGATCTGCCCGGCGGCGTGCGCGTCTACGGCCTCAAATACGTCGGCGCCTCGCTCTCGAAGGCGGTGCGCGGCTTCGCCGAGGCGCTCGATGATATGGATCACAGCGGCGTGACCTACGCCATCCTGATGATGCACGCCGGCCTGGAGGATCAACTGCCCCACGTGGGCCGGCTCACCTATGACGACGTCGCCCTGCTGCGCGAGCACATCGATTACGTGGCGCTCGGCCACATCCACAAGCCCTACGAGGTCGAGGAGTGGATCTACAACCCCGGCTCGCCGGAGACCTGCGGCATGGACGAGACGCAGTGGCCGCAGCGCGGCGCCTATCTCGTGGAGATCGCACCCGGTGACTCGCCCGCGCATCACGCCACGCTGCTCCGTTCGCAACGCCGGCCCTTCCATCGTTTTCGCCTGGAAGTGGACGCGCTCACCGCTCCCCACGCTGTCTACGACGCGGTGCGCGACCTCATCCGCCGGAAGGAGGGGCGCGTGGCGCGCGATCCCGCGCCCGTCGTGGAGCTTGCGTTGCACGGCGTGCTGCCCTTCAACCGCTACGAACTCGACCTGGCCTACATCCGCGCGCTGCTGGAGGAGGCCTGGTCGCCGCTGACGGCCCGCGTCCAGAGCAAGGTCACGCCGGCGGAGTTCGAGATCGACGTGGACGCCGAGGCCAGCCGCCCGGAGCTGGAGGCGTCCATCCTCCAACAACTCATCAAGCGCGACGAGCGCTATCGTCCCCAGGCCGAAGCGTGGGCCGCGGGCGCCCGCACCCTCAAGCGCCTCGTCCTAGAAGAAAGCACGCCCCCCGCCATCGTCGAGCACCTCCGCACCCTCCGCGCTGACTTGATCGAATAGGTTGTTGATGTTGAAAGTGATAAAAGTCTTGCCTTAAACAAGGAGTTGTGATGAAATCCGAAGTGGATGTTTTCGAGCAGATTCAGGCATTGATTGCCCCGTTCAGTATAGAGGAACGCTTAGCGCTGATTCGGGAGATAGCAGCTATGCCGCCGCCGTTCTCGACGGAGACGCTTTTCTCTTCACAGCAACCAACTTCTACGCAGCTATACCGGGAACAAGCTGCATGGTATGCGTTACCTGCCGAGGAACGCGAGGGCTATCAAGGTGAATATGTAGCGCTCCATCAGGGCCAGGTCGTCGATCATGACGCAGATCAGCGTGCCCTCTACATCCGTATCCGCGAACGCTATGGGCGCGCGCCTGTACCTATTCTGCCCGCTGATCAAGAACAGCCTCCCACCTTCGTCATTCACAGCCCCCGCTTGGAGCCGATCCGATGACCACGCCTCACGACACTCAGCATACTTGGCTTTCCCCTGTTTGGATATCGTTGTGCATGCTGTCGCCGAGTCGGAAACGACGCCTGTGCTCTCAGCCTATGTGGATACTGGCGCTGATACGACTTTGATACCTGTGGCTTATTTGCAAGGCCTCAAAGCTGAAGCGCTCTATCAGGCATATTTGCGAGGCCATGGCGGCAATTCTTATCTTGTGACTGTTTACCTCGTGGATTTGGAAGTTGCCGGTCATCTATTCCCGGGCATTGAGGTCGGGGGTGATATTCACGATAACGTTCCGCTGTTAGGTCGCAATGTTCTCAACAAGTTGCATTTGCTTATCGCCGGGCCTAAACAACAAACGGTTACGCTCTCCCCGGCATTGGCCGAGCGTACATTGCGTCAGGCTGAACATAATGCCTGAACTCCAGATCTCTTGTTCAGACATAGTTCGTTGACTCGCTCATTCGCCCATTCGCTGATTCGCATTTGTCGTTTTGCCGCTTTGTCCATTTGTTGCTTTGTATATTTGCCGCTTTGATCCTTCGCAAGGAGTCCCAACATGCAAATCACTCAAATCGATCTCGAAAACGTCAAGAGCTACACCAATGCCCGCATCCCCTTCACGCCGGGCGCCAACGCCATCTGCGGACACAACGGCGCGGGAAAAAGTACGCTGCTGGAGGCCATCGGCTTCGCGCTCTTCGATTACCTGGCCGTCAAGCAAGATAATTTCGTCCGCGAGGGCGAGAAGGTCGCCACTGTCACCGTCCACGTCGTGGCGCGGGATGAGCGCGCCTATCAGGTGGTGCGCAAGTGCGGCAGCTACGGCCAATACTACATCTACGATCCCGACCTGGATCAGCGGCTCACCGAGGGCAAGGCCGAGACGGTCACGTGGCTGCGCGAGTTGCTGGGCGTCGATCCCGGCGCCGATCTCTCCGCGCTCTTCTGCGACGCCGTGGGCGTGCCCCAGGGCCTGTTGACGGCGGCCTTTTTGGAGACGCCCAGCCGCCGCAAGGACATCTTCAATCCGCTCCTGCGGGTGGATGAGTACGAGCAGGCGTGGGCCAGTCTGCGCGAGCCGGGCCGCTGGCTGGATGATCAGGTCGCCGCGCAGGAGAAAGAGATCGCCGGGCTGGAGACCGAAGTCAAAGTGCTGCCGGAGCGGCGCGCCCAGGCCGAATCACTCGCGGCGGAGATCGCGCGGGTGCAGGCGGAGCAGGCCGATCTCCGCGCGGAGCGGGCGGCGTTGGCCGATCAGAAAGCCGCGTTGGAGACCACGCAGGCCGAATGGACGGCGCTGGAGCGGGCAGTGAGCCAGGCGGAAGCCGAGGTGCGCACGCTCTCGGCGCGGGCGGAGGATGCCGAGGCCGCCCTCGCGGCCGCGCGGGAAGCCCAGGCCGTGGTCGCCGCGACGGAGGACGCCGCCGCCGCCTACGAGGCGGCCAAGTCCGCGCTGGCAGAACTGGAAGCGCGGCGCGAGGCGCGCGACGCCCTTCGCGAACAGGCGCAACAGATCGAGCCCGCGCTGACCTTGGCCCGCCGCCGGGCGCAGGATCTTCAGACGGAGTTAGAGGAGATCGCCGAGGCGGAGGCGCGGATGGCCGAACTCGCGCCCCAGGTGGCCCGGCAGGAAGAGATCGAGGCGGCGTTGGCGGCGGCGCGCCGCGCCGCCGACCGGCTGGCGGACGCCGAAGCGGCGCTGGCGCGAGAGTCGGAGCGGCACGCGGAGTTGATCGCGCGCCAGGAGGAGATCGCGGCGGGGTTGGCCGAGCGGGAGCAGATAACCGAGAAGGCGGACGCCGTCCGCGCAACGTTGAAGGATCTGGAGGATCGTCGCGCTGTGCTTCAGGAGCAGATCGCGGCCCGGCGCACCGAGGCGGCGCAGTTGGCCGAGCGCCACGCTCAGGCCGTCAATCGCCTGAAAGAGGCCGAGACGGCGCTCGCGACCGCCCAGGCGCAAGCCGAGGCATTGCGGGAGGAGTTGGCCGCGCTGGAAGCGCGGGTCGCCGAGCGGGCCACGGTAGAAGACGACCTCGCCGAGCATCGCGCGGCGTTGGGTGCGCTGGCCGAGCGCCACGAGGCGCTGACCTCGCGGCGGGCGGCCCGGCAGACCGAGCAGGAGCAGGCGGCGGCGCGCATCGCCGCGCTGGAGACGATCGAGGATACTGACGATACTGAGCCAGAGCAGGCTGCCTGTCCCGTCTGCGAGCAGCCGCTCACGCCGGAGCACCGCGCCGAACTGCTGGCCCGCTATCGGGCGCGACACGATGAACTGGCGGATGAGCTGGCGGAGATCGCGGCGGAGCGGGATGCTACAATGGAAGAGCGCGCCGCTCACGAAGAAGCGCAGCAAGCGCTCGAAGCGCGGCTCAAGCAGTTGCCGCGCCCGGAGGAGGTCGCGTCGCTGGCGGCGCGCGTGCAGGAGCAAGCGCAGGCAGTCGAGACGCAGGATGCGGCGGTCGCGGCGGCGCGCGAAACCTTAAATGAGATCGCCGCGCAGCAGGCTACCGTCGAAGAAGCGTTGGCTGCCCAGCAGGAGCAAGCCA
The DNA here is from genome assembly GCA_046541755.1 of Anaerolineales bacterium. Taxonomy (GTDB): domain Bacteria; phylum Chloroflexota; class Anaerolineae; order B4-G1; family SLSP01; genus JAAAOZ01. Next base: position 10,093 of record JBKHCQ010000045.1, read on the forward strand.
CGGCGTTGGATGCCGAGATCGAGACCCAGCGCGCGGCCTTGGACGTGCGCGAGGATCGTCTGGCCGCGTTGCCGCGTCCCGCCGCAGCCGAGGAGATCGCGGCGGAGATCGCCGCCCAGGCCGAGATCGTCGCCGAGCGCGAGGAGACCGTCGCGGTGCTGACCGGCGCTCCCGCCGAGGTCGAGCGCCTGACGGCAGAATTAGAGGCGCTGGGCGATCCGCGCCGCGAGCATCAACGGGCCGCCGACGTTGCCGCGCGCCGGGTGAAAATCGCATCGTCGTTGGCAGCGGCGCAGACCGAATCCGCCGAACTGGAGGAGAAGTTGACGGCGCTGAATGACGAGTTGGCCGCCTACGCCGAGTTAGAGGCGGAGATCGCGGCGCAGCGGGCGGTGCAGGAGGCGAACGAGGCGGCGCACCAGCGCTATCTCTCGCACGCGCGGGAGGCCGAGGCGTTGACCCGGCGCCAGGCGGCGTTCGAGGAGGCCGCCGCCGCACTCGCGCGGGCCGAATCCGCCGTGAGGCAGCAGCGCGCCGCCCGCGACGAGATCGCCGCGCAGTACGATGCCGAGGCCCACGCGGCGGTCGTCGCTCGCGAGGGCCGGCTCCGCGAGATGTTGGCCACGTTGGAGGAGCGCCTCCATCAGCAGGCCGCGCGCCAGGAAGAGCTCGCGGCGGAGATCGCCCAGCTCACGGAGGTGCAGGGCGCGCTCGAGGCCGCCGAGGCGGCGCGCGCGGAGTTGGCGGAGTTGCGGGAGCTGCTCGGCTATCTGCGCGGGGTGCTGCGCGAGGCCGGCCCGGCGGTAACGCGCCGCCTGGTGGAGATCATCTCCCTGCACGCCGACCGGCTCTACAGCGAGATCATGCAGGCGTACACCACGCGCCTCCGCTGGACGGAGGACTACGACATCATCCTTTCGGAGGCCGGGCGCGACCGAGGCTTCCAGCAGCTTTCCGGCGGGGAGCAGATGGCGGCGGCGCTGGCCGTGCGGCTGGCGCTCCTGCGCGAAGTCTCCGCGATTGATTGGGCCTTCTTCGACGAGCCGACGGCCAACTTAGATGCACAGCGCCGCGACAACTTGGCCGAGCAGATTTTGGGCGTCAGGGGTTTCTCGCAACTCTTCGTCATCAGCCACGACGACACCTTCGAGCAGGACACGGATCACGTCGTCCGCGTCCAGAAGATCGATGGCGCGAGTCAGGTGATGGAGTAGCCATAACAAGTTGAATTTCTGAACCTCGATTTGTGTTGTATAATGAGGGAAAGCGAACGAGGGACGTGTCAGGTTGTGCCCCCTAGGTAGGTTAAAATGTACATCGAAGAGTTTGTTTGGTTGCCGGACATCGTTGAGAAGCTTTTCTACAAGCACCGTGTTTCACCTGAAGAAGTCGAAGAGGTTTTCTTCAACCAGCCTCGATTTTATTTTTCGGAGAAAGGGCATGTTGTTGGAGAAGATTTGTATATGGCGTTGGGACAAACGGATGCAGGACGGTATTTGAGCGTGTTTTTCATTTGCAAGAAGGGTAATTTAGCGTTGGTTATCAGCGCTCGTGATATGGATGCAAAGGAGCGGAGACGATATGGACGCAAATAAACGAGATCCTATTCCAGATGAATTTGAGAGCATCGAGGCAGCCGCTGAATTCTGGGATACCCACAGCTTGGCTGATTATGAAGATCAACTGCAAGAAGTGGCAATCGACGTGCGTGCTCAACGCCGACGGCGTGTGACGCTTGCCCCAGAGGTATGGGAGCGTGTGGCGGCGCAGGCGCGCATTCGAGGCATATCACCGGAGACGTTGGTCAATCTATGGCTGATCGAACACGCGCAAGCGTAATATCTTGACAGAGGGCGGCCATTCGAGGCGGATGTGGCATTCATTAGAGATGCGATGTCCGCCTCGCTTTGTTATGCTGATGGTGTGATTCAGGAGGCAGGATGTCGGGCAAACGAAGCAGTTCTGAGGTATCTAAGATCCCACGAGGTTGCATGATCAGTGATTTATCGCTCATTTCAACCCCACCTTCGTTTGCCTTGAGCTTGGCTAAGGAGGCTCAGATGCAGCGAGAGCAATTTTCCCGTTTGATCTGCTTTGAATTCCCATGTTCCAACCAGAAAAAGTAATCGCGGCGCTGGAGGCGAAGGCCGACCACTTCGCCGGCTACGATGGCGAGGTCGATGCGGCGCGGGAGCGCTACGAGCGCGCGCTGGAGACGCTGGCCGATCTCAGCCGCGAGGAGATCGATGCGCGGCTGGCGGGCATCGCGTGGCCGGGCGCGCGGCCCACGGCGGAACACGACGCCCATCCCGGCCTGGTCATCCCTTTCGAGCAGGTGTGGCTCAACCACGAGCGCGCGCGAGCGTGGGCCAAGCGCGTCCTCACCGGCGTGACGACGGTCGCCGTCGATGGCTCGCAGATCACGCCGACGCGGACGATCTCGGCGCCGGTGGGCGCGGTGCAGATCGGCTGGTTCATCAATCCGCATTCGACCCGGCAGCCCTACGTGAAGGACATCGCTTTCGAGGTGCTGGCCCCGGACGAGTTGGCCGATGAGGACGAGGCCGTCACCGGCTTCCCCGATTGGCGCGTCAATCAGCGGCGCTTCGAGCGCGAGTGCCAGCGCCTCATCTCTCTGATGCAGGCCTTCCACGAGCGGGCGCGCCCCGAGACCCCCACGCCCGTCTTTTTCTTCGATGGCTCGCTCATCCTCTCCTTCGCGGCGCAGATGCGACCCGCGCGCCAGCGACCCTACGTGCAGGCTGTGAGGGCGCTGCTGGCGGCCTCCGAGCGCTATCGCGTGCCGGTGGTCGGCTACGTGGATGTGAGCTACGCCAAGGATCTGATCTCGATGCTGGGCCTGCTGGTGGGCCGATCCGACAAGAGCGCGTTCAGCGACGGTGCGCTGTTGCGCTCGCGGATGGGGTGGGGCGACCGCAGCACGGCGTGGATCTGCGCGCGCGATGATGGCCTCAGCCAGGACGGAGGGCCGGGAGGCTACTACGATCAGGTGGCCTTCGTCTACCTCAAAACCACGGCGGATCGTCCGCCCGCGCGCCTGGATCTGCCGCGCTGGCTGCTGGCGGAAGGTGAAGAAGGTGAAGATAAAAATGAACTGGAGCGCGTGGTGGACGTCGTGCGCGCCGAGTGCATCGTGGGCAACGGCTACCCCTACGCCATCGAGACCGCCGACGCCGTGGCCGTCATCACCATGCAGGACCGCGAGCGCTTCTACCGCGTCTTTCAGGCCTTCATCGAGCGCGAGGGCCTGCCGCTCAGGTTCTCGCGGAAGATGGTGAGTAAGCGGGGACGGCGGTAGGACGATTCGCAAAAAAGAGCGCCACAGAGAGCGCAAAGAGCGCGAAGAACGTGGAGAAAGGCGTAAAAGACCCTTCTGAAAAAACTGACGCACCT
>JBKHCQ010000046.1:0-13503 GCA_046541755.1 Anaerolineales bacterium
TGAACCTTCCGGGATGCTGCGAGTTGGAGTTCCTCACTTATCGCGCAGGCGACGCTTCAACCGCGCGGCTAAGGCGCCCTCATCTGGAGGTTCCGGCGCCTTTTCCTCGGTTTTTGATGGCGAGGCTTCTGGAGATAGGCCTTCGCCCGCGATCCTCGACGTATTCCCACGCGGCGATGTCTCTTCTGCACGCCGCTCCCGGCGCTGACGCAACGTCCCCGCCAGGGTGGGCGGCGCTGCCGCTTTGCGAGCCGGCGCCCGCGCTTCGAGGACTTTGCCCGTCACCTGCGCCGTGATCTTGCGCACAAAGCGTGCGATCTCGTTGCGCGTGAGCGCCAATCGCCGCCAGGCAATATCTAATGGCCACAGGAAGACCGCCAGCCACAGCCAGATCATCCCCAGCGGTTGACCCGGCGCGCGCCCCCGCAGATCGCGGGTGAAGACGTTCGCCGCTGAGGTCGCTAAGGTTGCCTCGGTGCGTTGGGCTAGTCGCGTCAGCGCCGCCTCTGCATCGCCGGGGATGGTCTCCGCCGGCGCCGACGGCGACCATCCTACCGTGAGATGGCGGTCGCCGTGAAGCGCGAGCAACAAGCCCTCGCGCCCCGCTATCGGGAACGATCCCTCGTAGCGTCCAGGAGCCGTCTGCCTCAACGACACGGTCCGCATCTTCTGCTCGGCGGCGGTCGCCATCGTTTCCATTAGGGATTGCATTGGGGATTGCACGGCTAACTGGAGGGCCAGCCCATCGATGTAAGCGCCGTCGTCGTCGGTGATATCCACCGTGACGTGGGCCGTCTCGTCCTCCGCCTGAATTTGCAGCGCGATGCCCTCATCCGCCGGGGGCGGGAGCACGTGGCGCGCGACGCTGCCCCAAAAGTGCGAGAAGGCCTCCCACGAGGCCCAGCCCGCCGCCCAGCGCCCGGAAGCATCCGAAGTCCAGGCCACGGAGCGGCCCAGACCGTATTGCCACACCGCCAGCAGCGGATCGCCCTCCAGCGCCTCCCAGACCACCTGCGCGGCCGATTTGGGCGTCGTCGCGACGTAGCCTTGCAGCGGCGGCGTCGCCTGAATCCCGGCCACCGGCGCCCACGTCGTGACCGGCGCCGGGTAGAAGCTCTCCTCGACGATGTAGGAGCGCTTGGCGCGCGCCGTCTCCTCCGCGAAGATCGCGGGCAGATCGGCCGCTTGCTCCGTGAGGTAGAAGCGCCCATTGCCGGCCTCCGCCAATTGGCGCAAGAAAGGGACATCGCGCCCTGAGCCGATGGCCACGACGCTGACCGTGATCCCCTCATCGAGTAGATTCTGCACCCGGGCAAATGCACCCTCCTGCTGCTCGGCGTCGGCGCCATCGGCCAGCAGGAGGAGATGGCGTTGGACGCCGGGCATGCGCGCCTCATCTCGCAAGAGATCGCCCGTGTAAACCAGGCTATCCCGCGTGTAGATGCCGCCGCCGCCCGCCTGCAAGCGCTGCAACTGGGTGATGAACGCCTCGCGCTCGGCCATCGTGACCGGCCCTAACGTATCCGCCGGCCGATCATCGTAGGCCACGACGGCCAAGGTGTCCGCGTCGTTGAGCGTCTCGGCCACGCGGATCGCGGCCTCGCCGGCCAGGCGGATCTTGGTCATCCCGGCTTCCTCCACCCCCATGCTGCCGGATTTGTCGATGATGATGGCCATCGCCAGCGGCGGGAAGCGTTGCGGATCGCGCACGCGCATCTCCACGGGCAGGGCCTCCTCCAACGGCGTGCCCAGCCATCCGCCGACGCCATAGCTCTGCGGGCCGCCCACGGCCACCAGCCCGCCGCCCAGATCGCGCACGAAGCCGCGCAGCGCGCGCAGCGTCTGCGGGGAAAAATCGCGCGCCGGCGTGTTGACCAGCGCCAGCACGGCGTAATCGGCCAACCCCTGCACGCTCATCGGGAGCGCATTGGCCTCGGCTTCCTCGATGTCGAGGCCGCTCTGCGCGAGCGCGCGCACGAACGCCGCCCGCTCCCGCGCCTCGCCCACGACCAAGACGCGCGGCGGCCCCTCGACGCGGACCCAGCCATCGGCGCAGTTATTCTCGGTGAAGGTGTCGTGGGCCTCGTCCGGGTGCAGGCAGACGCGCACGGGCGTCAGCCCCGGCGCCTGCGCCTCGAAGGAGATCAGGCGGGTCTCGGATGCCTCGGTCAAGGACCAGTCCTGTCGTCCCACGCCGCCCGCAACCTGCCAGGTAAGCGTCAGTTCCTGGGGACGATTGGTGTTGGCCGTCACCCGGATGGGCGCCCGGTCGCCGGGGTAGACGCGCGCGGGCAGGCTCAGATCCGCCAGCCACACCTCCGCGCGCTCGCCCCCTTCGCCCACGGTGACGAGCTGCACATCCACGCCCTGGGCGGCCGCCTCGCGCAGGGCCGCCGCCGCCTCCCCTGTGGTCTGGAGGCCGTCGCTGAGCAGCACCATGCGGGAAGGCGCGCCCGTGGGCAGCAGCGCCAGCCCCAGCTGCACCGCCTGCTCGATGTTGGTCGCGTCGGCGCGGGGGAGGGTGGCGATCTCGCCCAGTGCCGCGCTGGCGGAAAGCGAGCGATCCACCCACGCCTCCCCGCCGAAGACGACGATTCCGGCGCGATCGCCGGGCGCCTTTGCGGCCAGCGCATCCGCCACGAACGCGACCTCCTCCTCCCACGCCTCGCGGGTGCTGGCCGAGCGATCCAGCAAGAAGACGACGGCCAAATCGCGCGTCCGGCGCATCCAGCGCAGATCCAAGAGTGAGAGCAGGAGCAGGATCAACAGCACGGCGCGCAACATCAGCGGCCCCGGTGTGAGGCGGCGTCCCCAGCGGGTCAGCGCGGCTTTTATCTCTTTTAAGGATGATGAGGGTAGCAGGCCGCGCAACTCACGTCCCCACCACAGAGCCGCTTCGATCAAGAGCAGGGCCAGGGCCGCCGCCGCCATCCAGGCGCGCACCTCGCGCCAGCCCTCGGTCTCCGGCGCGGTGGGCGTGATCACCTGCTGGCCGACCAGGATCTCGCGCGGGCGGAGATCGCTCTCGTCGCTATCCAACAGGCTGAGCGCCGCGTAGCGCGTGACGATCCCGGCGGCGGTCTCCGCCTCGATGCGGTAGAGGCCGGCGGCGCTTGAGCTTACATCTACCTGCGGCTGATCTAGATCCATGGGGAGCGATTCGCCATCGGGCGCGACCAGCGTGGCCGCCGTGGCGTCAGGGGGGAGGGGCGGCGTCCAGGGCAGGCCCGCCGGATGAGGTGTCACCGGCGCCGACGAGATGGACGGCATCAGCCAGCCGACTAAGTTGGAGGTGAGGATGGGGAAAGCTAAGCGCAGCGGCAGATCCGAGTCGTGGAGATCGAAGGCCGTACATACGATGCGCTGGCCGGGCCGCTCGATGGCCCACAGCAGCGGGCCGGCGGCGGTCTCGATCAATACATCGGCGTCGGCGGGCGCCTCATAGCGGCGCGCGCGGCCAACGTGGACGTCCTCCCACTCGACGTAATCCAGCAGGGGATGATCCCACTCCCCGCGCGCGGCCGTTGTCGGCGTGATCGCGGCGCCCGGCTCGCCGCAGGGCGTCCCCGGCCCGGGCGCTATCAGCCAGAGATTGGAGGTGGGCAGTGTGCCGGTGAGAGGGCCATCGACGATGGTGAGGCCCGGCGCGGCTGTGGCCAGCTCGCCCTCCGGCAGGCTATCCGTCGTCGCCAGCTCGATGCCGGGCATGGTGCGCAGGGCCTGTTGGAAGAATCGATTCCCCGGCGTGACCAGCAGCACCGACGCGGCCTGGTGGGTGGAGAAGGCGACCCAGGCGCGGTCATCTAAGCGGAGCGCATCTTGGGTCGGGGGTGCGGCGTCCAGTTGCACCTCGGCCCAGGTTGTGACCGGCACGCTCTCGAAGGTCAGCGTGATGTCGCTCTCGGCGGGCAGGTCGACGGCGCGATGGGCGACCACGCTGCCATCCGCCGTCAGCGTCACCTCGCGCGCGGTCGCCGGGCCGGCGTTGTGCAGGCGGACGAAGGCCGTCCAGCCGCCGTCGTGGCGGCGCAGGGAGAAGGCGACGACGCCGACGTTGGCCTGCTCGCCGCCCACGGGCAGCACGCGCACGTCGCCCGGCAGCGCGGGGATCGGGGCCGAGATGGCGGCGTCGGTTGCCAGCAGCGTCGTTGTCTCCTCCCCGGCCGCCGATCCGGCGGCCAACGCGGCTGCGGCCTGCCAGTCGGCCACGCCATCTGTCGGCGCGATCTCGTCCAGGGCCTGGCGCAGCGCGCGCGCGTCCCCGCCGCGCAGCCACAATCGCGGGCGGGCTTCCACGGTGATGAGCGTCACCGTGTCGGCGGGGGAGAGCGCGGCGGCCACGGCGTGCAGTTCGCGCGCGGCGGCCTCGAATCGCGTCCCGCCGTTGGGATGCGCTCCCTGCATGCTGGCGGAGACATCCAACAGGATGATGACCTGGCCGTGCATGGCCAGCGGCGTCGGCAGGGCGGGGCGCATCAGCGCCAGCATAAGGGCCAGGAGCGTCAGCAGTTGGAGCGCCAGCAGCCAGTTGCGTCGCAACTTCTGCCACGGGCGGTTGGCGTGACGGTCGCGGGCAGCGGCCTCCCACAGCAGCAGGCTGGGGACGGTGACCGGGCGCCTTCTGAGGCGCAGCATATAGAGCAGGATGATGGGGATCGCTAAGAGGGAGGTCAATCCTGCCCACGGGTTTAGGAATTGGATGGGCATAGTTCACAAATAGCAAAGCATCAAAGCGGCAAATAACAAAGTGGCAAGTAGGATGTGGGTGCAAAGCGACCGGTGCAGTGATTCGGTAGGTGTGGTGAGAGGTATGTTTTAGGTTGTCCGGTGTCCAATCGAATCGGATTTTATGATGTGCGGCGCACCTCATGGATTGTACCCAAGCCCTGAGGAAAGGGCAAGCTGCGTCCACGGCGCTGAAGCGTCACCTATAAACCTGTTGCTCAAAAAAGAACCTAGGCCGCCGGGCGAGGGCGGCCTAGGTTGTGAATTTTAACGGCACTCCACTTCGTTTTGTGCCTGGCTACGAACGGGCGATTACGCGGTGGTGGTGATGGCTTCGGCGCGGTTTTCCCAGACAACAAGGAGCGGGACGGCGACGCAGAGGGAGGTGAAGGTTTGGCTGACCATGCCGACCAACATCACGGAGATGAAGGGTTTGATGGAGTTGCCGCCGAAGAGGATGAGCGAGATCATCACGAACATCGCGTTCAACTGGGTGGCGATGGAACGGTGTATCGTCTCCAGCACGCTGCGGTTGACGATCATCTCGAACGGTTCCAGGCGATGGCGCGGGATGTTTTCGCGGATGCGGTCGAAGACGACGATGGTATCCTCCACGGAGAAGCCGATGACGGTGAGCACGGCGGTGAGGAAGAGTACGTCGGCCTCCCAGCCCTGGAGGATGCCCATCAGCGCGTAGAAGCCTAACACGACGATGACGTTGATGGTCATCGCGACAATCGAGACGACGCCGTAGCGGAGCGAGTGGGGCACTTTGCGGAAGGAGAACCAGATGAAGATCATCACGGCCAATGCAGAGAGTACCACGGCTTGGAAGGCCCGCATAGCGACCTCGGCGCCCACAGTCGGCTCGACGGTGTGCCAGTTGGAGCGCCCGCGGTCGATGGCCCCGACCTCTTCGTCTAAATCTTCCAAGAGCAACTGTACTTTTTCCGCCGAAGCGAAGCTGGTGCGCACTTGCCACACGTGCTCGTCTCTGCCGCCTAGTTTCTGGATGATGGGGTTGCCAAAGTCGTGAGCGGCGAAGACCTCGCGGATGGCGGTCTCTGAGGCTTCCTCATGGAATTCCACGACGAAGAGCGTCCCGCCGGTGAAATCGATGCTGATGCGGAGCGCTTGGCCGTGGAACATAATGGCCGAAGCGATCATAGCTACAAGACTCAGTCCTATGAGCGCGCCGGCGATTGGGAAAAATAGTCGTCGTTGTTGCACAAAATTGATCATTATTACTTTCTCCTGTTCTATCCCCGTTATAGCCCCAGCAGCCAGGGATGCTCTTGTAGGTGATCATTAAACCATAGCAATCCGACGCGCACGAGGGTGCGGGTGACGAAGATGGCGGTGAAGAGGTTGATGAGTGTCCCCAGAGCTAAGGTGAGCGCGAAGCCCTTGACCAGGCTGGCGGCGAAGGCGCTGCCGAAGGTGTAGAGGATGAAGCAGGTGAGCAGCGTGGCTAAGTTGGAATCGCGCACGGAGGTCCAGGCGCGCGAGAAGCCAGCTTCGGCCGCTCGTCGCAATGTGCGCCCGCGCCGTAGCTCCTCTTTCATTCGCTCGAAGACTAAGATGTTGGCGTCGACGGCCACGCCCACCGAGAGTAGGAAGCCGGCGATCCCCGGCAGGGTGAGGGTCACCGGGATGAGTTTGTAGGTCAGGAGGTTGAGTAGCACATAGAGGCCCAGCGCCAGGTCGGCGGCGAGGCCGTTGAAGCGATAGTAGATTAACATAAAGAGCAGCACGATGCTCAGGCCGACAACGCCGGCGCGGATGCTCTTTTGGACAGAAATTTCACCCAACTGCGGGCCGATGGTCTGGTAGCTTTCGATTCTTAGGGGGATGGGCAGGGCGCCGGCTTGTAACTGGATCGCCAGTTGGCGCGCGGCGTCTGTCGTGAATCCACCCTGGATGACGCCCTCGCCGCCGGGAATTTGGGAGTTGATGTTCGGGCAGGAGAGGATTTGCTTATCTAACACGATGCAGAGCGGCTGACCTACGTGGGCGCCGGTGAACTCGGCGAAGGTGTCGGCGGCGGCGGGCCGGAGTTCGAAGGCGACGACGGGCTGGTTGGTCTGGGGATCGCGCGTGGCGTAGGCGGTTTTGAGATTCGCGCCGGTCAGGATTGTCTCGAAGACCAAGGTCTCCGTGATGGGCGCGTCGGGGCGGGCGGGGATCGGTTCCACGCCGCCGAAGTCGGTGCGGATGGTGGTGCCGGGGTACATGACCTCTGGGGGCGTGTTCGGCGGCGGGTTGACGAATTCTAGCATCGCGGTCTCTTGGATGGTCTCGACCGCGCGCTCTGGATCTTCGATGCCGGGGATTTCTACAATGATGTGCTCAGTGCCCTGCACCTGGACGACCGGCTCGGTGAGGCCCAGGGCGTTGACCCGGCGCTCGACGGTCTGGCGGGCCATCTCGATGGCGCCGACTTCGATGTCCGCGCCTTCGGGCAAATCGGCGACCAGGAGCAGCTTGGATCCGCCCTGAAGATCGAGGCCCTGGCGGAATTCGATGTCGCGTATACCTTCTGGCTGCCATACGATGAGGTTGGTCAGCCATTCGGGGTGCTCGGCGGGGATGACTAAATAGGCCGCGACGGCGGCCAAAATGAGAATCATAACAAATCTGAAGATGGTACGTTGTCTTTCCATAGGGACTCCCTCGTTTAAGGTCAAAGGTCGAAAGTCAATTGCGAGTAAAATGCACAATCGAGGATTATAAGGTCAGCAAGGGGGTTTGTCAAGCAGGGGATAGCAGGGAATAGGAGGGAGGAGATTTATTTTTCGCTCTTATTTAGGAAGACTGCACAGAATCGGGAGGTTGCTTCTCCCCCCATATTTAGGCAATTTCCCTTGTCTCGCCCCTACATAAATATGAGCGATTGTTTTTTGCATTACGGCAAAAATGACACGCTAAAGAAGCTCCCCGTCCCCGTCCCTGGGGGCGGCCAAAAGCATCTTTCTTACCTAGACGCCCCCCGAGACGGGGGCTTTGACTAATAGGTGCGACCTAAACAGTTACGCATCTGGGAGCCTCTTTTCAAAGGACGGCGCGACTTTTCGAGACTTTGCTAATTTGCACCCGGTATGACTTTATCCGACGCCTAATTCTACCACTTTGAGGGGATTATGAGTAATACCTTCCCTATATTTGGGTGTCATACTTTTCAGCCTAGGACATAGTACTAATCTCCTATTGAAATTGGTCTTTCTCTCAAACGCCGTTCAAAAATCGAGAGGTTATACTTGGGTTAAGATGTTTATATCAGTTATACCTAGAAAAAGATTGATTGTTTGCAAATCTGATGTCAAGTGGAGGATCAAAAAATGAAACTAATACGGAAATTGACGCAGGTTTTGACGTTAGGGGTTTTGCTGTCCTTGTTGGCGACGTCCCTGGTCTTCGCCAGCGATGGTTCGGAGACGGGGACGTTGAAGGGGTATCCCGACCTGCGGAGAGTTTATGGAGAGTTGGACGGCGAGGAGTGGTTCAGTCGTATTGGCAGAGGGGGACTCGCCGGAACGCTTGAATTGGAACTTTCAGATGGTACGCGGGCGCCGGTCTTTTGCACCGACATTCATCATCCCACAGCGAAAAATGACAGATTTGTCGCCAGTGACGCGGAAATGGATTGTCAGGTCAAGTGGTTGCTGACGCACTATCCTGCAATCTTGAAAGGAGACTCTGGCTGGGACGCTGATGAGATGGCCGCTCGTCAGATGGCGGTCTGGCATTTCTCCGATGGCCTGTTGCCGGATGCGGATACGGTCATTGGCGCGCGGGCTTGGGAAATTATTGATACGGTTCCTAATGAGGCCTCCTGCGTCGCCGATGCGCCGCGCGTGGCGATTACCCCGGCCAGTGTTGTGAACTTGATTGGGGAGGCGCAGACCTTCACCGTGACGGTCGCCCAAGGAGAGGATCCGCTTGCTGATGTGGATGTGGCGCTTTCGACAGGCGATATCCTCACGACCGACGCAAACGGCGAGGCGACGTTCACCTTGAGTTCAGATAATGTGACAACGATCAACATCGAGGCCGCGGCGACTTTGCCTTTACCCGTCGGTACGATCTTCGAGGGTGTGGATCCTAACCGGCAGAAGTTAGTGTTGGGGGAATTTTCAGAGGGACTGGTTTTGGGGCAAGCGCAAGCGACGTGGCAAGGTGAAGGTTCTATTATCGTTACGAGCTTCAATGATCACAATATGAACGGCGTTCGCGATCAAGGCGAACCGTTCCTCAGTTCCCGTCAAATTGTACTCTATCAGGACGAGACGCCGGTAGCTGGGCCTCGAGATACGAATGAAAATGGTCAAGTAACGTTTGAAGGGCTATATGGCGATTATACGGTCAGGCAGTATGAGAAGAACGGGTGGTATGCGACCACTTCTCTCTTGCAAGATGTGACCGTCGATAACGACGTGCTGACGGTTTACTTTGGGCAGATCAAGACCCCGGTTATTGTGGGACAGAAATTCGAGGACGTGAATCGTGACGGGGTCTGGGATGAAGATGAAGCGCCATTATCGGGGTGGGAGTTGCAGTTGTTCCGGGAGAATGGTTCGGCCGTTATCGGGATGAAGGGCAAGACCAACGCGGATGGTGAGATCGTCTTTAGCTCTGATCGCGATCCTTCAGATATGCTCCCCGGAACTTATTATGTTCAAGAGACACTGTTGGATGATCAATTATGGATGGCGACGACGGGAATTTCCCAAACAGTGACGGTTGAGGCGGATGATGTGGTCAACGTCCCGATTGGAAATGCTCAGTTGGTCGCTTCGGTTTCGTTATCGAAGTCTGGCCCTGCGCAAGCCTACGAAGGCGACGATGTGACCTATGACTTCACGATTGTGAACGATGGTGAGATTGCACTGGAAGACATCACGCTAACCGATCCCTTGCTGGGCGGCGAGATCGTTGAATGCGCGACCGCCGAGTTAGAGATTGGGGAAGTCGTGAGCTGCCAGGCGAATTACGAGGTACCGCTCGGCGCGGATGATCCTGTGATCAATACCGCGACGGTTGTCGGAAGCTACGGTGAAGAAGACGAGATTGCGTGTGAGTTTGGCGACGAGTGCTTCCAATATGAGTTCTTGGGCGCCATCACCAACGACGATGGCTCGGTGACACTGCGCTTTGAGCTGACGAACGAGTGCGGCAACGCGACGGCGCTCAGTAATGTCGCCTTCGGCTTACCCGACGGCGTCGTTCCTCTCGATCCGGAGGACGGCGACACCTACACTTCGCCCAACGGGAATGACTATGAGGTTGAATCCCCGACCAACAATCCCTTCTATAGCATCAAATTTGAGACCGACGCCGACGACGGCATTCGGGATGGGGCTTCGGACATCTTCGAGTACACCCTCCCCGCCGGGACGTACGATCCTTCACAAGAAATTCAGATCCAGGCCAAGGGCGGCCAGACGGTTGAGGTCGTCGCCTTCACGCCTGAGAGTTGTGTGAGTTTGGGAATGGGCGGCAGTGTTGTGGATAGTGATACCCATTCTTTAGATGTACTTTATCCGCCGGTAGCGGAGGATGACAGCGCGGAGACCGACGAGGATGTCGCGGTCGACATCGATGTACTGGCGAACGACAGCGATCCCGACGGCGACGAGTTGACCATCACGACGACGACCGATCCCGCCAATGGCAGTGTGGAGATCAATGACGACGGCGCGGTCGCCTACACGCCGGACGCGGGCTTCGTTGGCGAGGATACCTTCACCTACATCGTCAGCGATGGCGAGGCGACGGCCACGGCGACCGTGATGGTTACGGTCAACTCGGTGAACGCTCCGCCGGTCGCCGAGGATGATACGGCGTATGGCAACCAGGATGAGGCGATAACCATCGCGGTGTTGGAGAATGACAGCGATCCCGACGGCGACGAGTTGAGCATCGTCGAGACGAGCGATCCGACCCACGGCAGTGTGGAGATCAATGATGATGGCACGATCACCTACACGCCGGACGCGGGCTTCATTGGCGAGGATACCTTCACCTACATCGTCAGCGACGGCGAGGCGACGGACACGGCGACCGTGACGGTCAACGTAGCCGATGCCGCGATGATTTGTGCGGCCCATAGCGATAACTTTAACGCTAACGACGTAGACCCGCGTTGGACGAGTCTTGACATTAATGGGCAAGGCTCCGGTGATCCGCTGGGCAGCACCTTCGTCAGCGATGGATTGCTCACCGTTTCCAGCGATGGCCGGGAAATCTGGAATGGCCAGGACGATCTGCGGTTTGTTTATCAGCAGATCCCCGACGATTTCTACGCGGAAATCGAGGTTTACTCCACTACCTTGAGCGCGGCGCAGTGGTCGAAAGGCGGCTTGATGGTGCGCTCTGGCTTGGAATCTGGGGCGGATCTGGTGATGATTAACTATGCGCCCCAAGGCAGCGATCCCGATAATGGTAGTCCGGTCGTGCAATTTGCCTATCGCGTGGGAGGCAGCGCTACGCGCGTCGTGAATGATATAGCCGTTGCGGATGGATTGCCCGTATGGCTGCGCCTCGAGCGCGAGGGTGATTTGTACTTCTTCGCTTACTCCACCGACGGTATCGCCTGGAATGAGATCGGATGGGTGGATATTGATCTGGGCGATGATCCCTATGTCGGGTTGAGCGTGGCTTCTTACGAAGAGAGCACAGAACAGGCGATGGCGTTCGACAGCTTCACCCTTTGCCAATACGATTATCCTGATCCCCCCGCACCGCCCCCGGTAGAGGATGAACCCACGATCACCACAACCCAGATGATCACCTCGGAGATCTGTGGCGCGGCAGACATCGCGCTCTCCGTTGCGGGGCAAGGGGAGATCACGACCTATCACCGGCCTGTCGATCTGATGATTGTGCTGGATAAATCTGGCTCGATGGACGACGCCGGGCAAAATCCCGATCAGCCTTTACAGGAGGCCAAGGACGCGGCGGAGATTTTAATTGATCAATTGGATCCCGCCTACGACCGCGTGGGGTTAGTCTCCTACGCGCACGATGCGAACTTTGATTACCCTCTCAGCACCCGTTATAACGCGGTGAAAGGCGCTATCGATAATTTAGATGCTAACGGCTATACTAACATCGGCGATGCTATCTACGATGCGCGTGAGGCGCTGGTAACTTACGGACGCGACGACGCCGTTCCTGTGATTGTGGTCTTGAGTGATGGCGTTGCTAATCGCAGCCACGCTGGCGATACCTGTGAGATGGAGCCGATCACGGATACGATCTGCACCGAGGACGCGGTGGCGCAAGCGGCGGCGGCGAAGGACCTGGACATTACAGTTTACGCCATCGGCCTCAATTTGGGCGGCATCGGCGACGAAGCGACTGAGCAAATCGCCCGCGCGACCCTAGAGGCGATGGCGTCGGCTTCCGCTTACCACGAGGCGCCGGACTCCAGTGACCTGGCCGGCATCTACGAGGAGATTGCCGAGGACGTCGTCAATGTCGCGGCCTATGACACGCGCATCATCGCCTCGTTGCCCGTCGGTGTGGATTACATCGCGGGGTCAGCCAGTCTTGAACCCTCAACTATCGTGACCTCTGAGAATAACACGACGCTGACCTGGAATGTGGGCATCGTACCCATCTCCAAGACCCGCACAGTTTCCTTCTCGGTAGAGGTCGAATTGGCGGGCGAGAGCACCTTGCTAGAGGCTTATCCCGAGACCCGCGTGGAGTATCGGGATGTACAAGATGAATTGCGCCAAATGGACTTCCCCAACGCCGAGATGACGATTGAGATCGTCCCGTGCAACCTACCGCCGGTCGCGGAGGATGATACGGCGGAGACTAATGAGAACACAGCGGTTGAGATTGCTGTGCTCGATAACGACAGTGATCCCGAGGGTGACGAGTTGACGATTACTGAAACCAGCGATCCCGCCAACGGCAACGTGGAGATTAACGCCGACGGCGCGATCACCTACACGCCGGACGCAGGCTTCAGCGGCGAGGACAGCTTCGAGTATACCATCAGCGACGGCGAATTAACCGACACGGCTACGGTGACGATCACGGTGATTGATATTGAGTCTGTCCGGCCGATTCTAGAATGCGTGGTGGATAATCGCGACGGCTCCTATACCGCCTACTTCGGATACCTGAATGGCAACGACTTCCCGGTGCCAATCGGGGTCGGAGATCGCAATAAATTCACCCCGACGCCCCAGGATCGCGGCCAACCCACGACCTTCGAACCTGGTAGGACATCCTACTGGCCCGATGCGGCGTTCGGTGTGGACTTTGACGGCAATAACTTGGTATGGACATTGGATGGACGCACAGCGACGGCCTCGCGCAACTCGACGCCCTGCTCCAATCACATCTTCTTCGAAAAAGAGTGGCAGAATGAGAATGGTGATCTGCTCGCGGAACTGCCGGCGGGATTGCCCGATGACTTCAGCATCGCGGCGGAGAGCGAGTTAGGCACGGCCCTCTGCTCCTATCCTGAAGATGGAACTGAGTTGGTCTGTGAATATGATAATAACGCTCCGGCGCTTGACGATAACGGTCTTTGGGTCCCGGTTGGCAGCGTCTACACCGTGACCGAAACCGGTTTGCCTGATCGTTGGGCTGCGGATGACGGAGTAGGGGCCTTCACTGTGGGAGATGGTTATTGTGAGGCCGGATTAGAGGGGATGAGCAAGTATTGTGAACATACTGTCATCAACGTCTACATTCCGAATCAGCCGCCGGTAGCGGAGGATGACAGCGCGGAGACCGATGAGGATACGCCGGTCACGG
>JBKHCQ010000047.1:0-13459 GCA_046541755.1 Anaerolineales bacterium
CAGGAGGCGATAGATATGGAAGCGCTGGTTGCGCAGGCGAAGGAGGACCCAGAGGCGTTTGGCAAGCTCTACGAGTGCCATGTCGAGGGGATCTACAACTATCACTACCGACACACGAGCAACGTCGCGGTGGCGGAGGATTTGACCTCGCGCACGTTTTACAGGGCGCTGCGCTATATCCATCGCTATCGCGACCAGAAGAACGCCTCGTTTCGCTCCTGGCTCTACCGCATCGCGCACAACTTAGTCGTCAACTGGTACCGCGACACCAGCCGTCATCCAGAAGTTTCGCTCCAGCAGGCCGGGATGCTCCGGGCGGATCAATCCAGCCCGCATCAGTTTGTGGAGCAGGTGGAGGAACACGAACGTCTCCTGGGGCTTATCGAGCAGTTGCCGGAGGATCGCAAGACGCTCATCATCCTCAAATTTGTAGCGGAGATGACCAACGCGGAGATCGGCGACGTGCTCGGCCGCACGGAGGGCGCGATCAAATCGCTCTACTATCGCACGCTGGCCAGCCTGCGGGATGCGGTGGACGTGGAGGGGGCCTAAAGGGTTGGTTCGGCCAAGGTGCAACGCACTTAAACTGAAGAAAAGCGCTGCCTCATGCAGTATATGCCTGGCAACCAATCCAAAAATGCGTTGCACCTCAGGACTAAACGATACTTCTGGACTTCTGTCGCTTGGCTTGTACTAAGGATTTTCTCCCTCATTGTCCGTAATGTCCGTAATGTCCGCAATGGGGAACCGGACAACGAACGTCGTGCCGACGTTCTCCTCTGTGGTGAAGGCGATCTCCCCGCCGCACTCCTCGACGATGTCCCGGCTGATGGAGAGGCCCAGGCCCGTGCCTTGACCCACCGGCTTGGTGGTGAGGAAGGGATCGAAGATGACCTCGCGCACTTCCGCCGGGACGCCGCAGCCGTTGTCCTGCACTTCGGCCACGACGTACTTGCCGTCGTGGCTTGCCTCCGCGTAGGTCGAGATCGTCAAGCGCTTTTGATAGCCGGGACGCGCCGCCTCGCCAACCTCGATGCGCCGCGCCATTTCCTCCATCGCGTGCTCGGCGTTGCTGATCAAATTGAGGAAAACCTGCTCCAATTGGTAGGGATTCGCGTGGATTATGGGCAGGTCCGGCGAGAGATCGTGTGTGATGATTACGTTGTGCTGTTGGAGACGTTTTTCCGTCAGGATAAAGCTGTCTTCTATGGGTTGGTTGAGGCTGATAGGAACGTGATGATTCTCTGAGAGATGCCCGAACTCGCGCAGGTGATCGGTGATGCGTTGGCAGCGCTCAACATCCCCGATGAGATTTTCGCCGGTCTCGCGTAATTTGTCGGCGCCCACGGGGGGCGGTTCGTCCGGATCTGCCGCTTGTATTTTCTTGGCGAGCGTCTTGAGATAATCGCCCTCGAACATGATGGCCATCAGCGGCTGCGATAGCTCGTGCGCGACGCCCGTCGCCAATTCGCCCAGCGCAGCCATCTTGCCCGCCTGGATGACCTTGGCCCGCTCGCGCTCTAACTCGCGTACCTTCTCCTCCACCATCCGCTTCAGGTTCTCGGCGTATTCTTGGAGCTGGGCTTCCGCCCGCTTGTGCTCGGTGATGTCGCGGAAGCTGGCGATGGCGCCGTAGAGCTGGCCGTGTTCGTCGATCAGCGGCGCCGCGTTGACGGAGAGCCACTTGCGCTCCCCATTCGGCGCTTCGATGCCGTGCTCAATCCCCTGGACTGCTTGCTTTTTCTCCAGCGCTATGGCCAGTGGGAGGCGTTCCTGGGGGTAGGGATTACCATCCGCGTCAATCTGTCGCCACGTCCGCTCGTGATAATAGCGTTTCAGGATTTCATCCTTGTGAATTTCCAAAATCTCTTCGGCGGCCGGGTTAGCGTAGGTGATTTTGCCCTCGGTGTTGACGCGAACCATCCCCTCGCCGAGCGTCTGTAACATCTGACCCAGCCGCCGCTCGCTCTCGCGCAGCGCTTCCTCTACGCGCTTGCGCTCGACGATCTCCCACGAGAAGTCGCCTAACGCCGCGACAATCTCGACATCCTCCTCGGTGTAGTCGGTGGGCTTGTTGCCCACGCCTAGCACGCCCATGACCTGATCCCCGCGCATAATGGGAAAGACAAGTTCGCGGATGACGGGCGCGTGGCCGGGCGGCATGCCCTGCCGGTGGGGCAACGCGGCGTAATCATTGTGGATGATGGGCCGCCGCTCGCGAATGCAATCGGCCCAGACGCCGGCCTGGGAGATGGGATAATGGCGGCCATTGCCTTCCGCCTGGCACCTCCGCTCTATCGTATTCGTCGACCAGCTTTGGAGCACGATGGTCTCTCGATCGGGCAACACGAAGTGGTAGAAGCCAATTTCGCTGTTGGTCTGCGCTTCGATTTCGTCCAGCGCCAATTGCATCAATTTATTGGAGGATTTCTGGGTGGATGCCGTCGCGATCCGCAGCCGGGCTTGGGTAAGGTCTTCCGCTTGCTTGCGCTTGGTGATATCGCGCACGACCGAGACGATATGCGGTTGACCATGCAAGGCACAGACATTCGCATTGACCTCAACGAGCACTTTGCGCCCATCTTTTCTAACTTGGATGGCCTCGAATACTGCGTTGCCTTCCTCTTGGAGTTGTTGTATCGCTTGGGGGATGTAATCGCTGCTATCTGGATCGTCCAATTCCCACGGCGTCATCTTGCTCAGTTCCTCGCGGGAGTACCCCAACATTTCGCATGCTGGATCATTGACGAGGATAAAGGGGCCAGGCTCATTGTCCGGTAAGATGGGATGCACGAAAATACCATCCTTGATGTTGTGGAATGAGGTGCGGAATAGTTGTTCTCTCTCGCGCAGCGCCTGTTCGGCGCGCTTGCGCTCAGTGATGTCAACGATCACGCCGATGACAAATTGGATCTCCCCCTTTTCGTCCCGAATTGCGTTCGAGGAGAGATTGGCCCACACGATATGCCCTTGCTTGTGGACATAGCGCTTCTCCATATTGAAATCGTCTCGGTGACCTGCCGATACCTCTTGGGATTGTTGCTGTTCTCTTACAAGGTCTTCAGGGAGTGTAATGTCCGGAATGGTAAGGGTTATGAGTTCTTCTCTGGTATATCCCAAAATGTCGCATAATTTTTCGTTGGCATTTATGATTTTCCCGTTAGGCAGCACAATGGCGATGCCGGCCGCGGCCTGTTCGAAGATGGCGCGGAAGCGTTTCTCGCTCTCGCGCAGCGCCTGTTCGGCGCGCTTGCGCTCGGTGATGTTCTTAGCGGCGCATGTGACGCCGATAACTTGCCCGTCGTCATCAACCAGCGGCTCGACGAGGAGATCGTAATAGTAGACCTTCCCGTCTATGGTGGTTTGAACGTCCTCCCGTTGCCTGTCGCCGCTTTGGAGCGCCTTGCGTTTGATCTCCGTCAACCTGGCGGCGTCCTCCGGCGGCAGCATACCGTCGTCGGTCTTGCCCAGGACATTTTCTGCTTTTGTGGTGAAAGACGTATGCGGATTATGGATTTTGGTATAGCGCAGGTCTCGATCTTGCTCGAAGATGACGGTTTGGGAGGCCGCCAGGATTTTTTCGATACGCTGCTGGCTTTCTTGGAGTGCGCGGGTTTGCTTCTGCAGAGCGTTCTCCGCTCGCTTGCGCTTGGTGACGTCGACCGCAAAGCCATCGATGGCGAAGGCGCCATCGGGGTACCGGCGGCTGATCCGGGCGTTCATCCGGAGCCAGATCCGCGCGCGGCGGTGCGTGTATGTCTCGTACTCGAAATCCTCGATGTTCCCTTTCTCCTCCAGCTCGGCGATGAAGTCCCGTCGCCGGTCGGGATCGACGTAGAGTTGCTGCGCCAGATCGGTGTAGGCGTGGAGCGCGGCCGCTTTCGATTCGTACCCCAGCATCTCGGCCATCCGCGTGTTGATATCCTGCACCGTGCCGGTGGAGGTGATGCGGAAGATGCCCACAGGCGCCTGGTCAATCAAGGTTTGATAATGCGTCTCACGTTCGTGCAGGGCTGCTTCCATTCGCTCCTGCTCGGTGATCTTCGCCTGGAGTTGGTCATTCAAGCGGCGGAGCTTCATCAGGTCATCGAAGCGCGTCGTGGCGATAACGATGGCCTGGGCGATTTCGTGTCGCGTCGCGGGCTTGGCGAGAAAATAGCCCACGCCGGCACCGCTAGCCTCCACGGCGATCTCCGACATATCGTAAGTCGTCAACATAATGATGGGGGTCGGGCGCTGCGCCATGATGCGTCGGACAGCCTCCAGGCCATCCATATCCAAGAGCTTGACGTCCATAAAAATCACATCTGGCTGCAATTCGGCGGTCAACGCGACCGCTTCCGCGCCGCTGGCGGTATCGCCCACGATGATATGGCCCTCACTTTCCAACATCCCTCGCAGCTTTTCTCCCACGAGGAAATCATCTTCGACGGTGAGAACCCGTTTTGAATCGGACATATCCTACCTCCGTTGATTCAGTGGGTTACTGTTCGGCATTGCGCGCTTACTCTTTAATATGGTAGCAGTTCTAAGCACTAATGCAAGCAATAACGTAAGGAATAGTCCATTTCCAGGACACAAGCAGCGGTCTTTCGGAAAGTGGCTAGGGCCTTAAAATTTTCGCCGCTTGGCCCGCCTACGAATGAATTCGAGGCTGATACCCCAAGCCACTCCAGAAAGCAACCTCAGTGCGTTGATGGACTTTTTGGCGCGCGTTTTTACCCCTCACGTCTATTGTGACGAGTTTAAGGCCAAAAATTTGGCCTTGGTATTCCTGTTATAGACTCACCTGAAAGAAGGGGACGATCTCACGCCAGGACGCAAAGTCGCCAAGATTTTTTAAGGTTTGATTTAATGATTCCCCTGAAAAAAGGTCAAAAATCCGATTTTTACGCACGCAACTTACTACATATATGAAATTCACGCGCGAAAAACCTACATCTAGTAGTAAATTTCTAAAAAATCGGATTTTTAGAGTTCTTTCAGTAGAGTCAAATTATGAATTGCGAATTGAGAATTTTGAATCTTTACCTTATTTTTCCTTAGCGGCTTTGCGAGCCTCCTTGAGCTTTTTTCAGTGGAATCGTTATTTTCATCCACCATCGGTGCGGCGCGTTGATCCGCATCCCTGAGTGTGATATAATGCCGGCTGTGAACACACGAGACAAAGAGAAGTCAATCATACGCTGGGGCCGCGTTCTGGCGCTGAGCGTGATGCTCCTTTTACTGGGCTGCGATGCCGTCCTGACGCCGCTGCCCTCCTCCACGCCGCCGCCGACGCCCTCGCCCAGGGTCACAGCGACGCCGACGCTGGCGGTCGCCGGTTTCCTCACGCCCATCCCGCCGACGCCGACGTTCACGCCCGTGCCCAGCCCCACGCCCGTGATCCACATCGTCCAGGAGGGCGATACCTTCTTCGGCATCGCGATAGAATATGGCGTCACGTTGAACGCGCTGCTAACTGCCAACGGCCTGGCCGAAAGCGACATTTTGCGCATCGGTCAATCGCTGATCATCCCGATGGCGACGGAGGAGGAGGAGATTACCGATAGCATCGCGCCGCCGGCCGGCAACATGCTCCTGCCGACGCCCACGCCGCTGCCGCTGGAGATTGCCCACGCGGCGATGTACGAGACGCCCGTGGGCGGCGTGTGGTGCATGGGCGAGGTCGTCAATGTCCTCGACGCGCCGGTGACCAACCTCCAAGTGCGCGCGACGCTGCTCACCGTCGATGGCGCGCCGCTGGCCACGAAGATGGCCTTGGCCGCCGCCGATTACCTCCCGCCGGGAGAACACGCGCCCTTCGCCGTGCTCTTCCCCGATCCGCCGGCGGGCGTCGCTGAGATGCAGGTGCAGTTGCTGCGCGCCGAGGCGGTGAGCGCGGTCACGGAGAACTTCGTGCCGCTGACGGTCGTCGAGCGCGCGGGCGCCGTCTCCGGGCCGCAATATCGCGTCACCGGCGAGATCGCCAACGAGAGCGGGGCGTCCGTCACGCGCGTGGTCGTCGTCGTGACCCTTTACACTGCCGATGGCTATGTGATGGGTTACCGGCAGCAGGTCTTGCGCACTGGCGCCGGAGATGAGGCCGTTCTGACGCTGCCTAACGGTCAACGCGCGCCCTTCAAATTGCTCCTGACGCCCCAGGGCCTGGATGATCCGGCGGACTTCGATGTGCTGGTGTGGGGCACCAGGGCGCCATAAGCCGCACGGATCGCCTCCTAGTCGTCTCAAATTGATGTGTCCTAAAATTCTGCTTGCGCAAGTATCGATTATGCGTAAAATGGGGGAATGGTTTGGATGATCTCATCGGAACGAGACGAAAGGAGAAAACGGGTAATGAATTGGATACTTGCGTTATTGGGATTAGGGGTTGTGGGACGGGCGGCCATCGGCAAGCCGATGAAGACGGGCATTTGGGAAGGGTTGCTCAGCTTCGGCGCGAATCCGGGGGTCAGCAACTTCGATCCATGCACGCCTAAGCGCGAAGTCTGGTGGCTCAAGGGCAAGCGCTACACGGATATCGAGGATGAGATCCGCCGCCGCCACGAGGAACTCACGGATTCGCCTTACGAGAAGATCTACGCGCGCTTCGAGGGTAAGGTCAGCAAGAACAAGGGGCAATTTGGCCCGCTGGGCACCTACCATCGTGTCTTTTATGTCTTCGAGATCTTGGAGATGCGCGAGGCCAGGCCGGACGATTGTGAATAGCGGTTAACGTCGCATCGAAGCATCGAAGCATCGAAGCGGGAAATCTAAACGCGCGCCGCGCCCTATAGGGCGCGGTGTTTGCGTTTTTCTACCTTCCGGGAAAGTTTCAGCAGCTCTAAAAAACACTACTCCGCTAGCGCTCCGAGGCTTACTACGAACGAAAAACGATTATTTGTAGCTTTTATTGAGCCTTAGCGGCAAGGATTGTGATCCGCCCCTAAGATGAGGCGCATCTTGACCGAGGCATTGAGATCTTCCTGGTAAATCACGCGCTGATCGGGCACATTAAAGAGCGTTTGGACTAGCCCCAGGCCGCTGCCTTTGGTCGTGCCGGCGAAGAAGACGATCTGCGTCTCCGCGTAATCGCGGCGATCGGGCGCGCCGACGATGGGCGCGTAGCCGTAATGCACCAACGTGTCGGCGGCCAGCAGATCCCAATCCGCGTGCGGCGTGCCATTCCAAATCTCCACGGGGATTGCGGCCTGAGCGGCGCGCCGCGGCGCGGGCTTCGCGATCACCGATGTGATCACCTCGGCCACCGCCTCCCCCTGCGGCAGGAAGACGTAGCCGCCCATATCCGTCACATAGGATTCGACCTCGCGCGGCCCGATATTGTACCGCCGGACATTCGCCGGCTCGAGTTGGGCGGCGGTCAGCGCCAGCGGCACGATCTGGCCCAATCCCATATCTGTCTCGTAGAGATCCTTCTTCTCCTCGTAGAGCTGTGGCGCCGCTTCGAGGAGATTCGCCCGCTTGGCCTGGCGCCAGATCGCCTCCAGCACCTGCTGCTGGCGCCGCTCGCGGGAGAAGACGCTCGTCGTCTTGCGCGAGCGGGAGTACCACAGCGCCATCTCCCCATCCAGATGATGAATGCCCGGCTCCAGCGCGATCTTGTGATATTCGCCGTTCTCATCGGGATAGGGCCAGAAATCCTCCAGGCGGCAATGCACGGGCACGTCGATGCCGCCGATGGCATTGACGATGCCGATGAGGCCATCGAAGTTGACCTTGACGTAGTAATCCGCCGTGATCCCCAGATTGTAGAGCAACGTCTGGTTCAGTAACCCCAATCCGCCGCCATCGTAGTTGTATTTTTCCCCGTACATATCCGCGAAGTTGATGCGATTCATCCAGAACCCCGGAATATAGACGTAGAGATCGCGGGGGATGGAGAGCATCGTGACGGCGGGCACATCGGGGTAGATCACCACATATTGGATGGCGTCCGTGCGCCAGTCCTGCCAATCCGGGCGCTGATCGCTGCCCAGGAGCACGACTGTGACCGTATCCTCGGGGATGTGGTGGCGGGCCGCCGGCGTGGGGATCGGGCAGGAGATGGTGTAGGGCGGCGTGACGGTGAGTTCGATGGGCGCGGCGGTGGGCCGGCGGGGCGGCAACGACGTGGGGATGAGCGTCGCGGTGGCGGAGGGCGTCGGTGTGGGCGGGATGGGTGTGGGGGTGCCGGTGTTGGTTGGCGTGGGCGTCGGCGTCCACGTGGGTGGGAGCGGGGCGGGCGTGCGCGTGGCGGTCGATGTGGGCGTGGGCGTCGCGCTTGCCGTGGGCGTCCGCGTGGGCGTGACGATCACGGGCGCGGGCGGCGCGGACATCACCGGCTGCCAAAGTTGCTGCGTGATCTTGATCACCAACGTGACCAGCGCGATCACTAGGATGAAATTCAGGGCCAATAGGCCGATTTGGGCAAATTTATTCATAATAAAATTGTAGAGGAGCTGCGCGATTTTGTCCAGTTTGCGCTAGAATTCAATCTCCGCGATCTGTTCAAAGTCGAAATCGAAGAGCGCCTCGGTCTCGACCTCCTCCGTTGCCAGCTCAAGCTCCTCGTCCAGTTCGTCCAACTCGCCCGCGCGCTGGCCGCGATCGCAGTAGGAGCGGTAGGGGCAGTAGCGGCAGGCGCGGACGTCGTCCGTCATCTGAACAGCCTCCGCCGGTAACGCCTCGATGCGCTGAATCAGCCCCTGGAGATAGGCCTCGTCCGCCTGATATTGCGCGGCATCGTAGGGGAAGCGCTCCGGAGATTCGGGGAATTCCGCGAACCAGTAGATCATCTCCACCTGATCCGCGCGGACGGCGACATTGTCGTTCAGATAGCCGCCGGCCCGCACCAGCAGATAGCGATAGACGCGGGTCTGTAACGTCGCGGCTAACGTCGCGCGCCGGGGGCGATGGCGCGAGGTCTTCCAATCGAAGATCACGGCCAATCGATTGGCCTTCTGCTCCCCGGCCCGAATAGTGATGAGATCATATTTTGCCAAGAGCCGATAATCGGCCAGCGTTGCACTCAGCGTCACTTCTGGAAAGGTCTTGTGGGACGCTTGGTCTCCGTCGCACTTGGGGAGCAGCGCGCTCGCCGGCTGATAGCTCTGATAGTTGCGCCACCATTGCGCTAACTCCGGCTCATTCGCCATCTGGGCGATGCGGGCCGCGTCCACGCCCACGAGGCGCTGATGTACCATTCGATGGAAGTGCTGTCCCAGCTCCATGCGCCGCTCGTGAACCTCCACCGGCTCCGCCTCCACCGCCGGCCAGACCAGGCCCTGCACATAGCGCAGGTAGAAGCGCTGCGGGCAATCCACAAAGGCCTGGAGGTTGGCCTGGCTGAATTGAAAATCGGACGGAAGCTTCATCGTGTGGCTCCTTTGAGAAGTAGTTAGAAGTTACAAGTTGAAAGTTACAAGTTGAAAGTTACAAGTTGAAAGTTACAAGTTGCAGGTTGCAGAAGGAAAGCTCACGCCTCACGCGGGATGCGCCTGGTGATAAGCAGAAAAGTGCGTTGTACCTAAACAATTACAACAAAAAATCTCTGTGTTCTCTGCGTCTCTGGGGGAGATTAGGGCGTGAGATAAAGCGCCGTGTCGCTAAAGACTCGTCAGTTGCGAGATCAGCAAATCTAACGCCGCCTCCGGCTTGAGCTGCCCCGTCTTGATCGCGAGATCGCTCGCCATCAGCAATTGGTAGGCGGCCCGCAACTGCTCCGGCGTGAAGTAGACGGTCTGTCGGCTGACCTTCTGGGCGACGTAGGGATGCAACTTCAGCCGCGAGGCGAGGGCCTTGGATTGCCGCATTCCGTTATCCATCAGCCACCGCACCTGGATCAATAACCGATACTGGCGCGCGATCATGCCGAAGATGGCCAGGGGATGTGAGCCGGTCTCTAAGAGCTGATGGAGGTAGAGCGCGGCGTCGCGGGGCCGCCGTTGGCCCAAAGCATCCACCAAATCGAAGATCACATCCGCGCTCTGGATGTACGGCACCATCGTCTTTACATCCTCAAGGGTGATTACGCTGGCCTCATCTCCATCCTCCCCAGAGGCGCGATAGAGCATCAGCTTCTGGATCTCCTGATCCAACAGGCGCAGATTCGCCCCCAAATTCCGTGCCAGATGATCGGCCGCGCGCGGCGAAATCTTCCCTCCGTGCTGTTGCGTCCGGCGTATAATCCAGCCCGGCAGCGATTTGTCGTTGGGCAGTCCGAAGGTGCGGACCTTCACGCCGAGCTTCTGCGTGGCCTTGAGGACGGCGTGGCGCTTGGAGAGGGTTTTCTCCTCCAAAAAAATAAGGCATGTCGAATCGGGCACATCGGGTAGGTAGGCGGCAATAGCCTTCATCGCGTCCTTATCCTTCTGCTGGAGCACGTTGCGCGCTAAGATCACGCGCGTGCCGCCCATAAAGGGGATCGTACTGCACGCCCGGCGCACCTCAGCGGCTGAGATCGGCGGCGTCAGCGTCTCGGTGTTGACCGCGCGCAAATCCTGCGGGATGCCCGCCGCGTCGATAATCGCGCGCGCGGCCTCCTCCCGCTCTAACTCATTTTCCCCCTGGAGCAGATAGATCATTCGGTTGCGGGCGCTGATTGCTGTGAGGGTCGCGTTCGCACCCGGATGCGATGCATCTCGTTAGGCTGAGCGGGCGTCGTCAGAATGGCGGAGACCTCCGTATCGGAGAGATCCGCGTCCGTGGTGAGGTTGGCCTGCACCCACGAGCGCAGCGGTTGGCTGACTAAGAGCGCCGCGACGTTGAGCAGGATCATATAGGGGATCGGCTCTAACCGTTGCAACAGGCCCTCGTCCTCTTTGGGCCTGCGGTAACCGATGAGCGTCGCCAACATCGTGAGCGTCGCCGTGACGATCAGGTTGGTGCCGCAGCGCTCGTGGATGCCGAGATGGTGCTCGCCGCGCTTGAGGCGCTTGAGCGCCTCCATTATGGCGGGGACAACCTCATCGGTCGTCAGCGTGGTGTAGAGCACGAAGCCCCACGGGCCGGATAGCCCGACGATCTGTGCTTGGGGATGTTGCGCGCTCAGTAAGTTAATCGTAGCGTGCTCCAAAGCGTGATTGCGACGAATCCGCTGGAGTAGGGTTTTGAGCATTTCTCACTCTCCTTTGTCTGTCCAAGCTTCTGTCTGAGATACGTCGGTTTCAGGGGTTGGATATGCGATGACCAACAAGCGGTTGGCCAGGCTGCCGTAGGGATGGCAGGTCACCAAGGTTAGCCGCTCGTCCGCCGTGGGCTGGATGTAGCGCGCGTTTTCCCGCCGCACCTCCAGTGATTGCCCAATCTCCGGCAGGATAAGCTTTTCGGCCACCCGGTAGACGTAGGTCTGCCCATCCTCGCCGCCGACCAGCACCACAGCGCCGGCCTCCACTTTGTAGAGATCGCGAAAGACTTCGCCTTGCGTGGTGTTGTGGCCGTTGAAGACCGTATTGCCCGGCGCGCCGATCGGGGCTGAGGTATCGTGCCATCCGACGGCGCGCCAGTCCGGCACATCCCACATCGATTGAACTTCACCGTCCACGTCGGTCGTGATGTGGCCGATGGGGATCACGGGCGCATCCAAGGAGATCGCGGGGATGCGGAGCCACAGCGGCGCGACGCCCGTCGGCAGCGGCGTCGGCGTGGAGGAGGGCGCGGGTGTCTGAGTTGGCGGCGGGGACGTTTGCGTCGGGCCTGGCGTGGGGATGGGGGTTGCGGTCGTGGTCGGCGTCGGCGTCGGCGTGGCGGTTGCGGGGAGGGCCGTCGCGCGCGGCAACGGGTAACGCCGGCTGGCGACGTACTCGGTGAGGCCCGACATACTCCAGAAAAGACCCAACGTCAGCAGGATCAGCCCGGCCGCTGAGATCATATTAGCCCCACGAGATCGCAGGTGTTCCATGCCGTCGCTCCATGCCGTCGCTCCTTAGCCTCCACCCGATAACCGCGTCGCAGTCCGGGCTTACGCCTCGGCCTCTTTCTCTTCCTGCTGATAGATCTCGGGCTTGAGAACGCCCACGTAGGGGACGTTGCGATATTGCTGGGCGTAATCTAGTCCGTAGCCCATCACGAACTCGTCCGGCACCGTGAACCCTATGAAGTCCGGCGTCACCTCGATCTCGCGGCGGCTGGGCTTGTCTAACAGCGTGATCACCTTCACTTCGGCGGGATCGCTGGCCGCGAAGTGACGCTTAAGATAATGGATCGTGTTACCGGAGTCCACGATATCCTCAACGATGAGCACAGTGCGCCCCGCGATGGGAACCTCCAGATCTAACAGGATGCGGACCACTCCGCTGGTCTTTGTATCGTCGCCGTAGCTGGAGATTTCCATAAATTCCAGCTCGTGCCGGAAGGTGAGATGGCGGGTCAGATCGGCCAGGAACATAAACGCGCCCTTGAGGATGCACACCAGAATCGGCAGATCCTCATCAGTGTAGATGTCATTCAATTCCCGCCCGATCTCAGTGATGCGGGTTTGAATCTCTTCTTCTGTGATCAAGACCTTCTCGATATCATCGAGTAATGAAGACATTACAACCTCCTTATTGACTTGTCTCCCTTGCGAAGGTTGCGAAGGCCCTTCAGGCCTAAGACACCTGCGCCCATCGCGGATAACATTGGATAAAGAAGCACCGTCCGTAACCTTCGCAAGGGTTATCTGGGGCTGTGACGTTACGAATAGACGCGCGGCTTCAGCGCCGCGATGTACGGCAGCGTGCGGAAGCGGTCGGCGTAGTCGAGGCCGTAGCCTACCACCCACACGTTGGGGATCTCGAAGCCCAGGTAGTCGATGGGCGCGTCGACCTCCCGGCGGTCGGGCTTCGTCAGCAGGACGGCGGTGCGCAGCGAGGCGGGTTGGCGCGCCTCAAAGAGGCGGTAGAGATACCTGAGCGTGTAGCCGGTGTCCAAAATATCCTCGACGATGAGGATATGCCGCCCGGCGACGTCGGCGCGCGTGTCCATGATCATCCGCACGGCCCCGGTGCTCTCCGCCTTGTCGGCGTAGCTGGAGAGCGCGATGAAATCGACGCGGTGGGGGACGGTCAATCGGCGCGAGAGATCGGCCAGGAAAATAAACGATCCCTTGAGGACGCCAATGAGGAGAAAATCCTCATTGCGAATGCCCTCATAATCTGCGCTGATCTCCTCGGCCATCTGGCGCACCTTCGCTTGGATGGTCGCTTCATCTAATAACACATAGTCGATGGAATTGGGTAAGGATAGCTCATTCCGTTCGTTCTTCTCATTCATCTCATTCAGCTCATTCAGCTCATTCATTTGGACGCCTCCTCCTATGGATAACCTTGCGAAGCTTTCGTAACAGATCTCAAATGCAAACCCGATCACTTCTATTGAGAATGATGCTGTTAGCAGTGTTGCCCCCGAACCTTCGCAAGGGTGGAAGTTCTATGTCTCTTTGTCGGCGGGCCGCCGGGGCGCCTCGTGATGATCGCGGCAGCGGGCTTCGTAGACCTCGCTG
>JBKHCQ010000048.1:0-13445 GCA_046541755.1 Anaerolineales bacterium
ATAATACACAGATTGATAATAAACAGATTGAAATTCGGGCGACCGACGAGGAATCAAGGAGTTAAATATGGCAAAGAAAAAAGAAGCACCCATTAACAAAGTAAGAATTATCGGCATTTTTGCGCATGTGGATGCCGGCAAGACGACGACGTCCGAATCGATTTTGTACTACACGGGACGCATTCACCGGCAGGGCAAGATCGACGATGGCAACACGCAGTTGGACTTTATGCAGCAGGAGCGCGAGCGCGGCATTACGATTATGTCCGCCGCCACGGCCTGCCATTGGCGCAACCATCGCATCAATTTGATTGACACGCCGGGGCACATCGACTTCACCGCCGAGGTGGTGCGCTCCATTCGCGTCATCGATGGCGCGGTGATGATCCTGTGCGGCGTCGGCGGCGTCGAACCACAGACGGAGACCGTCTGGATGCACGCCAACCGTGAGAATCTGCCGCGCTTGATCTTCATCAACAAGTTGGATCGCGCCGGGGCGAATTATAAGGGCGTCCTCCAAGAGGTGCGCGAACAGCTCACACCGAACGTCCTCCCGCTGATGATGCCCATTGGCATGGCCGAGACCTTCGGGGGCGTCATCGATCTGCTCTCTGAGAAGGCCTACATCCACCAGCCGGGCGAGGAGCAGCCGGAGATCCAAGATATCCCCGCCGAGTTGGCGGATGAGGTCGCTGCCGCGCGCGCGACGCTGATCGACATGATCTGCGAGACGGACGAAGCGCTGCTGGAGAAGCGTCTGGGCGACCAGCCCATCGATATGGCGGAGCTGCGGGCCGCCCTCCGCAAGGCCGTGATCGAGAGCGACATCGTCCCGGTGCTGTGCGGCGCCTCGCGCGAGCGGGTCGGCGTCCAGGCATTGCTCGACGCCGTCGTCGATTACCTGCCCGCGCCCGTCGATATGCCGCCCATCCTGGGCCACAATCCCTTGCAAGAGGAGGAAATCCTGGAGCGGCCGGACCATCCCGACGCGCCGTTCTGCGCCTCCGCCTTCAAGATCGTCACCGATCCGCACGTGGGCCATCTCACCTGGGTGCGCGTCTTCTCCGGCCAGATGAGCACGGGCGACACGCTCTACAACTCCCGCGCGGGCGAGACCGAGCGCATCAGCCGCATCTATCGGATGCACGCCAATCACCGCGAGCAGGTCGATCACATGGCGGCCAGCGACGTCGTCGCGCTCGTGGGGATGAAGTCGGCGGTCACGGGCGACACCCTCTGCGATCCAGAACGGCCCATCGCCCTGGAGATCTTCAAATTCCCCGATCCGGTGATCGCCGTCGCGCTGACGCCCAAGAGCGTCAAGGAGCGCGAGAAGTTGCATCAGGCCGTGAAGCGCCTCTGCAACGAGGATCCCACCTTAGAGCAATACGTCGATCCAGAGACGAGCGAGTTGCAGCTTTCCGGCATGGGTGAATTGCATCTAGAGATCGCCGTGGATCGGCTGCAAACGGAGTTCGGGCTGGATCCGCAGGTCAGCGCGCCGCAGATCTCCTATCGGGAGACGGTGCGCCAGCCGGTCGAGGTGACAACCACCTACAAGAAGCAATCCGGCGGCCACGGCCACTTCGCCGAGGTCACGATGCGCATCGAGCCGGCGCCCGGCGGCGACACGGTCGAGTTTGAGAGCGAGGCCCCGCCCCGCGATCTGCCGCGCGATTTCTGGCGTCCGACCGAGATGGGCCTGCGCCGCGCCTTGGAGCAGGGCGTCATCGCGGGCTATCCGGTCACCAACGTCAAGGTGACGCTGACCGACGGGAGTTATCACGAGGTAGACTCCGCCGCGATGGACTTTGAGATTGCGGGCGCGATGGCCGCGCGGCGCCTGGTGCGCGCCGCCAATCCGGCGCTGCTGGAGCCGGTGATGAGCCTGGACATCACTGCCGCCGAGGAGCACATCGGCAACGTCGTCGCCGACATCGGGAGGCGGCGGGGCATCGTCAACGCGATGCGCGTGCGCGGCAACGATATGCGCAACATCGATGGCGAGGTGCCGCTGGCCGAGGCGCGGGGCTACGCCACCGACCTGCGCAGTATGACGCAGGGGCGCGGCGCCTTCACGCTGGAGTTCGAGCGCTACGACATCGTGCCCGACGAGATCGCCGAAGAGATCATCGAGGAACGCAAGAAAGCGGGCAAAGTTCCGCAGCGATAAAATCCAACAGAAATAAGATACTGGACATTGGCGAAAACGTTAGACATCCGATTTTCGCGTCTCAAATTAGGGATACGATACTCTTTTACACCGGTGTTGGGATAAAATCCCCCACAGCGGCGGCGAAAAATCGGATGTCTTAGATCGTTTCCCCACCATCAAAAATTCGACAGCGTCCAATAAGATACGTCAAAGGGGCGAGACTGATTCAGTCTCGCCCCTCGTTACGTCAGAAATATGATGGCCGATGGCTAGTCGAGCCACCCACCTAAAAGCGCGATGTAATCTACTCGCGGGATTCCAACGTGCACTGCCCCTCGCCCAAAATCTCGATGGGCAAATCTTCCATCGTGTTGATGGTCATGTGCACGGGGCAATGCGAGCCAACGCGCTCGATGGCCTTGATCTTGCGGCCACAATCGCCGTGCGGCATATTGACCGTCACCTTGAGATCGGTCAGGCGGGTGGGTTCCGCCGCCTTCTCAAAGGTCACGTCGATGGTCATATCTTCAGTGTCGATCCCATTGTTCTCGCAGTACTGCGCCACGAACGCGCCCACACAGCTTCCCAGCGACGCCACGAAGAGTTGTGGCGGCATCGGCCCGCGATCGCTGCCGCCCATGCTTTCCGGCACGTCAATCTTGATTGAATGCTTGCCGATCTTGGACTCGAAGAGCATATCGCCCCGATAATACGTCGTAATCTTGCCCATATTCTGTTGCCTCCTGTTACAGTGTAAATGAATTGATGCAACCAGTATAGTTTCCGAGGCTAAAATCACAAGTGACAAATCGCCCTGTCACGACCGGAAAATTTCCCTTTGAGGGCCAATCACCGCTTCGTCAGGACGATGCCGACGGCCACTACCACCCCGGCGACTAAGGCGAGGAGGCTGTAGCGCTTGCGCTCTTGCTCGACGAAGGGCAGCAAGTGCGAGGCGCCCACGTAGACCAGCGCCCCGGCGGAGATCGCCAACCAGTTGCCCAACGTGGCCCGGTCGATCCGGTTGATGAAAGGAAACGAGACCAGCGTGCCCAGCGGCGTGGAGAGAGCGGCCGCGAGGAAGGCATAGAAGAAAGACCGCTTCCGGCTGAATCCCGCCCGCTCTAACATCACAAAGGTGACGATACCTTCGGGGAATTCGTGAAGCACCATCCCAATCGCGGCCAGCACGCCCGTGAGCACACTGACGTTGAAGGTCACCGAGTAGATCACGCCGTCGATGAAGGAGTGCAATCCGATGCCTAACATCGGGATGATGCCCATCGTATAGTTCACGGGACACTCGCGCTCGTGACAGACGTAGAGCTTCACAATCCGGTTAGAGAGATAGATCCCCAAATAGCCCACCAGCAGGAAGGTCGGCGCGGCCTCGTTCATCTGGAAGGCCTTCGGGATAATATGAATGAAAGAGACGGAGATGAGCACGCCCGCCGCGAAGCTCATAAAGTAGGTCGAGTGTTCTTTGCCCCACTGCTCATATTTGCTGATCACATAGATCCCCATCGTCGTCACCAGACACGCCAGAAAGCTCGTCAGTATCACCAATCCAAATCCATTGAAAAACATGAAATATCCTCCTTTCCCGATTCAATCTTTCACGAAAAGCCCAACAAGCGCCCGCCGTGATAAACAATCAGGGTGATGACGCTGGCGGTCAGCAGGGCACCGCGAGGCCCATCAGCGTCCATTTGACGCTCCGGGTCTCCTTCCACGTGGCCCACACGGTGACCAGGCAGGGCAAGTACAGCATGAAGAACACCATGAAGGTGTACGATGAAACCATCTCTTTAACGGCCATAAGTCCCTCCTAGGGATATCAATCGCGTGGATAGATGGCCCACAAGCGAGCCAACTCATCCTCCTCGCAGCGGATCTCCGTGTAATGGTGATCCTCGTCGCCCTTGTGAACGCGCACACCGCTTCCTTTCGTGACCTCTCCCACGAAAGCGAAGGGCGTCCCCACCTCTTCCAACGCGGCGCGGACGTCGGACACACGCTCCGGGACCACGGTGACGGCCAGCGTGCCCGATGAGATCATGCGCAGCGGATCGAATTGGAACGCCTTGGCGAAGCGGGCGACAATCGGCGGGATAGGAAGACGGTCAAAGGCAATATCGATGCCCACGCCGGAGAGGTTGGCGATCTCCAACAGCGTCTCCAGGAGACCGCCGCGCGTCACATCGTGCATGGCCGTCGCGCCGTTGGCGGCCAACACCAGCGCCTCTGGTATCACGCTCACCTTGGCCATCACACGACGTCCCGCCTCCAGCTCCTCATCACTCAGCCCCATCGACCGCGCCACATCGCCGAAATCCTGGGCCAGGATGGCCGTCCCCTCCAGCGCGATGCCCTTGGTGACCAGCACGTGATCGCCCACGCGGGCGCCGCCGGTCAGCACGGGTTCTTGATCCGCCGCCGTCCCCAACGCGGTGACAGCGACCAGCGGGCGCGAGAGACCCGCCGAGTAGCCGGTGTGGCCGCCGATGATCGCGGCCCCAATTTCCTCGGCGGCCCGACGGGCATCGCGCATAATCTGCTCCAGAAGCTCCACATCCTCCATGCTGGGCACCAGCACGAGCAGTTGCAGCCATCGCGGCTGGACACCGCTGGCGGCGACATCGTTGCAGGCCACGTGGACGGCCAGCCAGCCAATCTCGCCGATGGCGCCGACGATAGGATCGACGTGCGAGACGAGCACATCGCCGCCGACCCGCGTCAGCGCCACGTCCTCGCCAAAGGCCGCGCCGAGAACAATATCCGGCCCCTCGGACTGCACATAGGGGAACACTCGTCGTTGCAGAACATCAAGTGAAAACTTGGACACGGGACGCTCCTTTCTTCTCTTGAGACATAACGGCCCCGCTCAGATCTTGCGGATGGCCGGAATCCGCGCCACGCGGGACGTATCCGCCATCTGCTTGATCGCCTC
This sequence comes from Anaerolineales bacterium, assembly GCA_046541755.1. Taxonomy (GTDB): domain Bacteria; phylum Chloroflexota; class Anaerolineae; order B4-G1; family SLSP01; genus JAAAOZ01. Next base: position 5,106 of record JBKHCQ010000048.1, read on the forward strand.
AAGGGCTTCCTGACCCAACGGCGCCATGACATTCTCTTCGATGTACGGAGCGCCGCGCAAGCGGGCCACCCGGAGGTAGAGCTTTTTCTCGGGCCGGGTCATCTGGGTGAACATCAAGTGATCGGCAGCCTGTTCCAGGGTCGCGATCTTTTTCTTCAAAGCGCTCGAACTGACGGTGAATAGGTACGTGCGGCGCTTGTCCTCGCGGAGCATAGTCTCCAGCCGAACCCGCATCCGCTCACCGTACGTCGGCGAAAAGAGCAGCAGGTTCAAGGCCGAGCCGAAGACCAACGTGCCCAAGTCACTGGGCCTCAAGGTCTGATCCGCCAGATCAAGGGCGCGCGTCCAGACATCTGGATGGATTAAGTTCGCCCGCGCCCCGTCTGAACCAGATGTCTCGACCGCCCCGGCATCGAGAGGGAGATCCAGGTCGAATTCGATAAAGAAGTACGCGCCGGCATAGTCCGAGAGTTGAATATCGTAAAGTCGCGCCAGGTCATTTTGGGTGAAGGCGGGGTCTGGATATTGCAGGGGGACAAAAATCACCTTACCGCCCTGACGCAGCCAAGAGGCGACCATCGCCAGACCGATCAAGGGCTTGCCCGATCCGCCCGGGCCAGAAATCACCGTAGATGAGGGAATCGGAATGCCCTCCGGCATCAGACGATCCAGCCATTCGAAGTTGGTGTGAAATTTTTTCATCTTTCCATCTCCTTTTTCTATCTGCTTCGCAACTGTAAATTGTTCGTTTGTTTCACTCACCCATTTTACAGCACAGCCTCCCACACGGTGTTCATTCGCCCTTCTTCGTCTGACAGTTGAGCTTTCTCAAGTAAAATCGATGGTCGCCGTAGGAGGTCTCGATGAGCTTTTCCTCCGCCACAAGCCGGTGCACGACGTCCCAATCCGCCTCCGCTCGCGCCAGAAATTCGTCGACCGCATCCTCTCGCATGGGATGCACGGCGGTGATGCTCAGCAGATCGTCCTCGACGTCGCCCGTGAAGGCGAAGGCATTGCCCTCGTAGCCGATCAGGTACTCCACGTGCTCAACGCGCTCGCTCAACACCTGGTAAGCGCGGTTGATGATCGCCTCTTCTGGCGGCTGCGCCCACGGCTCGGCGGGCGGCCTCGTGGGGATCGCGAGGTACGCTCGATCCGGCTGAAGGCGCGCCAGGAAGTCGGCCACCTGCCGGAGTTCCTCCTCGCCATCGTTGACGCCGGTGACCAGCATCGTCTCCGTCACCAGCATGCCATCGAAGCGCCGGGCGAATTCCAGCATCCCCTCCTGAATGGCGGCCAAGTCAAGCTTCCCGTGTGGCCGATTGATCCGGCGCCAAACGTCTTCCGACACCGCGTCGGTCTTCAGCGAGACCCAATCCGCCTGCGCCAGCGCCGACCTCACGTCCTCGCGCCAGATGAGCGAGGCGTTGGAGATCACGGCGATCTTGATGCCCAACGGCGCCAGCAGCGCGATCTCGCGGCCCAGGTTGGCATCCAAGGTCGGCTCCCCGTCCGGGACGAAGGTGAGATAATCGATGGTCTCCCCCTGCGCTCGCGCGTCGGCCACTTTGCGCTGTACGTCCTCCAGAAGCTTCTCCGGCTCATAGAAGGGCTGACGCTCGACCTGCATCTTGATCGTCGGCCCCAATTGACAATAAACACAAGCATAGGTACAGATCTTGGGCGGGATGTTGTTGATCCCCAGGCTCTTGCCCAGGCGCCGAGAGGGCACCGGGCCAAACGCAATCGTCATCTTACACCTCCAGGTGAGTGCTTCGTGAATCTAACAGGTAGTTTCGTAGACGGACAGGAATGCGTCGTTCTCCTCGCGGGTGCCGACCGAGACGCGGATAAAACCGGGCGGCAACTGATTCGAGACATCCGAGACGCGCACGCCGGCCTCCTCAAGCCGGCTCGCAACGTCGGGGAGTTGGGCCCTCATCAGCAGAAAGTTGGCGCGGCTGGGATAGACACGCACGCCAAGATCCGACAGCGCCTGCCCCAGCCGCTCCCGTTCCGCGCTGACCCGGCGGACGTTGTCCTTCATATAGCCGACGTCCTGCAACGCCGCCAGCGCCGCCTCGAGGCTGGGGCGCGGCAGGAGCGCGGGGAAAGCGGAAAGCGCCTCCCCAAAGGCCTCGCCGACGAGGGCGTAGCCGACCCGCAGGCCAGCCAGGCCGAAGGCCTTATCCATCGTCCTGATGACGGCCAGATGAGGACACACGGCCACCTGATCCGCAAAGGTCATGCCGGAGAACTCGAAGTAAGCCTCGTCGATCACCAGAAGCGTCTCCGGGCGCGCCGTCAAGGCCGCGACGGCCTGGCGATCCAGCAGTATGCGCCCGGTCGGGTTGTTGGGATTGTCGATGATCACCAAGCTGGCCTCGTCCAAGGCATCCAACAGGAGATCCACGTTCAGATCGAAGGCCGGCGGGCGAAGTCGCAGGCTGAGTCGGTGCGGCGCGAACTGCCGGGTAGCTTCCACCGTCGGGAAGAAGGACGGGCTGACCGTCACCACTTTCCGCCCCGGCGAGAATGTGTGGATGATCTCCCGCAACAGCAGATCCGAGCCGGGGCTGAGGATCACGTGACGCGCGGGCACTCCCGCGTAGTCGGCCAGGCGCGCCTGCAACCGCTGCAACGCCCCACCATCGGCATAGCGATGCGCGCGCGCAAGAGCCTGGCGCGCGGCCTCCCGCACGTACGGCGGCGGGGGATAGGGCATCTCGTTCATGTGGAACCGGAGAGCCTCTTTCAGCATGTGACCTCCACCATCGTCGCCTCGCGGTAGCCAACCGTGACCTCGATGTAGCCGGCTAACGTCTCATCCAAATCGATATCGCCCGTATCGACGCGCAGACAATTCAGGTCGCTCAGTTTGTTCCGGGTGCTGACGATGATGATGTTCTCGCGCCCGACCTTGCGGATCACCGCCGGCGTGAACTGCTTGCTGCCGCGCCCAAAGATGAAGCCGTTGCCGCCGATGGGCGTCACGACGATCTTGCGCTTCTCGTAGCGCTCGAAGAGGTGCAGGATGTCGCGCTCGTTGACATCCTCACCGACCAGTTCCCCACCGTACACAGCGTCCACGCCTAAGAGCGTCTTAGGAAGCTCCAGCGCGTCGGTGATGGCCCGCAACGTTGTGCCGGGGCCGAGGAGATAGAGCGTGTCGGGGGCCATCTCCTCCACAACGGTGGCCGCGATCTCCCGCTTACTCTCCGCGGACGATGGGCTGACATTCGACGCTGCCTTGCCGGGCTGCAAGAAGCGCCGGATTTCGGGCACCAGAAGATAGCCGTAGCGTTGAGAGGCCAATCGATCCTCGCGGAAGGCCCTCTCGTCGATGTCGAGCACCTCCTCCTCGGTCACGTCGGCGCCCGCGATGAAAGCATCTACCATCTCCGCCGCCGCCCTGGCGCTGAGCGCAAACGCCGCGCTGAAGACCTTCACGCCGGAGGGGACACCGACCACGGGCACGTCCGTGCCGATGGCGTCGTACACATCCCTGGCGGTGCCGTCCCCACCGACGAAGATCAGCAGGTCAGCGCCCCGCGCCGCCATCTCCTTAGTGATGCGCTTAGTATCCTGGGCCGAGGTCATCTCATCGATCTCACCGACCACCGTGAACGGTAGATCCAAATCTGCGATGACCTGCGCGCCCATCTCACCCGGCGCGACCAGCCACGTGATGGCGTCCTTATGTTCGATATGACGCAGGACCTCCCGCGTCCGCTTGGGCGTGACCGGCTCGGCGCCCAATGCCAGCGCCCGCTTGTACATTTTGCCATCGGTGCCCTTGAGTCCCACGCTGCCCCCCATCCCGGCCACCGGGTTGACGATCAGGCCGACGACGCGCTTCGTCATCATATCATCCTCCTCAAATTCGCTCTGTTACTTGTGGTCGATACAAATCCTCGCGGGTAAGGGATAAGCCGCTCTCACCCTCAGGCGATGGCTTGGCAAACAACGTCTGGTAGACGTTGAGTCTGCCCGACTCAAAGCCATGGGCCGATCCCGCCATATACAGCCGCCAAATCCGGTAGGTGACCTCATCCACGTGGCGCAGCGCCGCCTCGTGCTCGCTCTCCAGTCGCCGCACCCAACGGCGCAGCGTCAGCGCGTAGTGCTCCCGCAGCGATTCGACATCCCGCACCTCGAAGCCGGCATCCTCCGCCACCTGCGATGACACGCCGACCGGCACCAACTCGCCATCGGGGAAGACGTACTGGTTGCTGAACGTCTCTTGATCCGCCCTGGAGGGTTCCCACGCTGGGCGGGCGATGGCGTGGTTAAGAAAGAGGCCCTGGGGCCAGAGCAGATCCCACGCCCGGTCGAAGTAGATGCGCATCTTCTCCTCGCCCACGTGCTCAAACATCCCCACGCTGACTAACTTATCGAAAGGCTCCACCGGCGTGACCTCGCGATAGTCCATGTAGGCCACCCGGCAGCGATCCTCCAGGCCAGCCTCCACGATGCGCTCGCTGGCCCAATCCACCTGTGGCTCGCTGAGGGTGATGCCCAACGCATCCACGCCGTAGTGCTGTGCGGCGTAGATCGCCAGCCCGCCCCAGCCACATCCGATGTCCAACAGCCGCTCGCCGGGTTGGAGCCGCAACTTGCGGCAGATGTAATCGAGCTTGCGCTCCTGCGCGGTATGGATGTCCTCATCAAGCGTGGCAAAATAGGCGCAGGAGTAGACCATGTGCTTATCGAGCCAGAGAGCGTAGAAGTCGTTGGAGACATCGTAGTGATACGAAATCACCTGCCGATCCCGCTCCCTGGAATGACGCTCGCCGTGAACCGCTGCCCCTTGCCATCCCTCCTGAGGCGCGGCGGTGTTGGGCAGGGTGAACAACTGCCGCGCCAGCCCCAGCTTGTCGCCTATCCTCAAATTGAGATTTTGAAAGTAGACGGACAGCGAGAACGCGGCGATCAAATCGCCCTCCACGTCAAAATCGCCGTAGATGTACGCCTCTCCCAGATTCAACTCCGACGGCGGCAGAAACATCTTCCGCAGCGCGCCGGGGTGGTTCAGCACAAGGGTAAAGGGCGATGATGATTTGCCGCCGTCGGGCCACGTTGTGCCGTCCCACAACCGGACGGCGAAATCCTCCGTGGGATAGTCGGCGAAAATTCTCTCCAGAATGGCGATCGTCTTATCCTTCGCATCATTTTGGATGTGCACCGCAACCTCCTCGTTCTCCCACTAGTTTTAAGAGCAAGTCGGTATCCATCTATCACGTCCTGTCACTCCCCCTCACAGCCGCCATCGCGATGAAGCCTCCGCACGGCAAACGGCTCTGCGGCCACGGCCACCAGGGCGGAAAGAGGGTGGTGATCCATTCGACGCGGGCCTGTCCACCGGAAACCCCCCGCAGCAGCCGCGCCAGCTCGCGCACGCCGTAGAACCGCGCCGCGTCGTACACCGTGGGCCGAAAACAGCCAATCAACCGGCGCCGCAGGCCCATCACGCTCCAACGATTAAGCACGCCCAGGAGCAGACCCTGCCGCGTCACGCGCATGGCCTCGGCCAACGCCACGCGCGGCCGCCCCAGGAATTCTAAGGTCGTCACCATCGCCACCACATCGAAGGTGCCATCGGCAAAGGGGAGCCGGAGGGCATCGGCCCGCGCTAACGGCGGACGCTCGAGCGCCCTCGCCTGCGCCAACATCGCCGCCGAGATATCCAATCCCACCGCCGCCAGCCCCTCGTCGTGCAGCCAGCGGGTGAAGTGCCCGGTGCCACAGCCGATGTCCAAAGCGTTGCAAGGATGTGAGAAGTGCTCCAACAGCCGATGCAACGCGGCTTTTTCCAGCGCATCGGCGCGACGGCCCTCCGGCGTCTCGTACCACGCTTCGTAGTGGGCCGCGGCCTTCGCGCCAAAGACAGGGTCTGTGCGCGGCACGTCACGTCCTATCGGGTTTAGGGCAGGCGTTCGAGAGCGTGACGGTCATGACCGTATCCCCGCTTGCCGCGACATGCCGAAACGCCGCCTGGATAGCGTCGAAGATCGCCTGCTCCTCGCCCCATACCAGCGTGCTCATCTCACCGATCCGCACCTGCACCCCGTGGTCGCGAAAAATCCGCACCGCCTCGCGGATCGGCGGGCCAATTGAGGGCTGGCGCAAGGGATAGAGGCTGATCTGCGCCGTTATAAGCGCCATGGCTAACACCTCCTCGTATAACATCGATAACCGCTGGTGTCCGTCTCTTGACGCGCGTACGACTTGTGCCTGTCTTCGGGCACCGGCATCTCCGCATACAGTTGCTCCCGCCAAGCCTCCAACCGACGGCGTGGTTGTCTCATAAAGTCGGCGGCGCAGATCACGCGGTGTCCCGTCTCGGCCGAGAGGCGCGCCAACCAGGTCAGGCCCTTTTCGCAACGCAGCAGATGATGATCTAAGATGAGCGTGTCGATGCTCTGGGCCAGCGTCAGCGCGTTGCGCCACGCGCGCCCAAGGATTCCGCGCCTAAGATCTCGATGCGCATGGCCCACCCGCTAGCGTCCCCGGCGTCGCGCGTGACGTCCGCCGCCTCGCCGCCCACTCCGCCGCACTCCCCGACGAACGCCGCGCTGGGGCGTCACGCCCTGTGGGCGCGGCTGCGGTGCGGCATCAGGCGAGGGAGGAACGGCTGACGACGACGCGGGGTCGGTCACAATCGCCCCAGTGGGGCAGGCGGTGCGACACACCTCGCATCCCCGGCAGAGCGCCGGATCAATCTTCGCCACGCCGTCCGTCACGCGAATCGCTCCTGTGGGGCACGCCTCGACACAGAGGCCACATCCCGTGCAGCGCGTCTCATCTACACGTAGACTTAAACTCATAACACTTCTCCATTCCGGGATGGTTCACGAGCAAGCAGAATTTGGTTTACACTTTTATTTTGTTTAGAAGGTCCCTGTATTTTAAAATAAATGCCTGGCGAATAAATTCGCGGCTACATTTACGAAACCGGCCTTCGCCGGTTAGAACTCAGTCGCCGAAGGGCGACTTCGTAATGGTGGCCGTGGTTTTAACCGCCGGGCCTAGGGCAACGATAAAAAAGTGTCAACCTGTTTCTGAACCACCCCTCCATTCCGATCACTAAAGAGATAAGGGGTGTCCTGATCTGAACACCTCCCTCGCTTGCGTTGCAAATTGCAAGTTGCAAGTCGAAAGTTATTTCACGAGAACGTCTTCAACGCCCTACCCCGCTCGGTGATTTTCTCCGCGATCGGCGCAAAGCCCTCGGCCCCATACGCCTCGATGCGTCCGGCATCACAGTGAAGCGCCAACTCAGGATCTAAGGGGATTTGGCCCAGCATCTCGATGTCCAATCGCCCGGCGGTCGCCATCCCCTGGCTCGGCCCGAAGACCTCGATCCGGCTGCCGCAATCGGGGCAGGTAATGTAGCTCATGTTCTCGACCAGGCCCAGAATCGGCGCCTTCAGTTTCCGCACCATCCCCGCCGCCTTCCGCACGACCATGCCCGCCAGATCCTGCGGCGAGGTCACCAGCACCACGCCGCTGAGCGGGATGGCCTGCATCACGGTCAACGAGGCGTCGGAGGTGCCGGGAGGCAAATCCACCACCAGATAGTCAAGCTCGCCCCACACCACATCATTCCAGAATTGCTTGATCGCCTTGCTGATCATCGGCCCGCGCCAGACAACGGCCTGATCCTCGGTGGGCAGCATCAGGTTGATGGACATAACCTTGATCCCGTTGCCCGTCTCCACCGGCCGGATGCCCAGCGGACTCATCAGCGGATTTTCGTGCAATCCGAACATCGTGGGCTGGCTGGGGCCGGTGATATCGGCATCCAACACGCCGACGCTCATGCCGCGTCGCTGCAACGCCACGGCCAGCAGGGCCGCGACCGACGACTTGCCGACGCCGCCCTTCCCGCTGAGCACCGCGATGACGTGCGAGATCTTGTTGACGGCCTGCGCGGAGGGCGGCTTCGCCTCCGCCTGCGCCAAGAAGACCGCGCGCTCCTGCTGCCCCATCTCAACCAAGCTCACGCGCACATCGAGAGCGTCATCCAATTGGCCGAGAGCCTCCCGGACGCCCCGCGCCAAATCCTCGCGGATGGGCACCTCCTTGAAGGGCAAGGCGATCACGACGCTCACGGCGCCATCGTGCACCTCGATCTCTCTGACCATCTTCAACATCACGATATCCCGTTCCAGCTCTGGGTGCATCACGTCACGTAACTGTTTGCGTATCTCTTCTTTGGTAATCATCCCATCTCCTTAAAAGAAATTAAAGAGAAAAATGTAAATTTGTTTGATAGATAGCCCATCTCATCTATCTCATCTATCCATGGTGCTCGCCCTCGCCCTCCTCCATGTGATG
>JBKHCQ010000049.1:0-13429 GCA_046541755.1 Anaerolineales bacterium
AAAATGGGAATTACACATAAAATAATTCCGCACATCCAGGACCAACGGTGACGCACCAGATTATTTATCGTACGACGTTTCAACCCTCTCACAATACCCTCTTCAACCGCTCGATCATCTTCCGCGCCATCGCCTCACGCCCGTACCAGGCGCGGATGTCCTCGGCGGCGCGTTGGCCCTTTTGCCGCGCCTCATCCTCGTGCGCGAAGACGTGCCGCATCTGCGCCGCCGCGTGATCCAGGTCAGGATCGGCCCATCTCTGCCCTTTTTGATAGGGCGGATAATCCTCTTCCAACGTCGCCAATCGATAGGCCACCGGATAGCTGTTAGCGATGGTCATAAAATCGGTGTTGCCGCCGTAATCGGTGGCGATGACGGGCTTGCCCCGACACATCGCCTCCGCCAGCGTCAGGCCAAAGCCCTCGGAGCGGTGCAGAGAGATGTAGGCGTTACAGGCGTCGAACAAACCATCCAGTTCCGGGCGATCTAAGTAGCGATCGATCAGCAGGCCGTCCACCTCGGCCACGGCTTGACGCAAGCGCGCCGCGTGCGCTGGATATTGATCCAACTTCGTCACTTTGATGACCAACTGCGTATCGGCGAAGTCCGGGCCGAAGGCGCGGTGGTAGGCCTCGATCACGCCGTAGGGATTTTTGCGCTGCACGATGCTCAGCATATCGAAGGCGAAGAGGAAGGTGAATTTGTCGTCGGGCAGATCCACAGGCGCGCGCGGATGCTCGGCGTCTGGCTGGCAATCCACGCCCGAACCCATAATCACCACCGGAATGGGCGCGACGTGGGCCAGGGCGTTCTGGACGAAGCGGCTGCCGACCCAAATCTCATCCAAGTACCGAAAACGATCCCGCCACGCCTCGGGGAAGCGCTCCAATTCCCAGAACCAGTAGCCGATGTTATATTTCCCGGCGAAGAAATCGGCGCCCAGCTCGTGATAGACGTTGGCCATCTGATCGGCGTTGACGCAGAAGAGGTTCACATCGTAGGGATGGCCCTCCGGTAGATGGAGCGCCGAGCGGTCGTTCTGGCGCGCGTGACTGCTGCTCACCATCGTCCACGCTAACGGGAATTCCTGCGCGTGCAGTGACCGCATGGTCGCGCGGGCGTTCTCGCCCACGCCGGTCTCGTCGGCCAGATAGCCGATGACGTTGACGCCTAATTTTCTAGACGAGGCTTCTGGAGAAATGGCCTGGGCCGCTTCGGGCGTCGCCTGGGGCGTGATGGGGCGATTGGGGCTGTGGGGCACAAAGAGGTCGCGGATGCGTCCGACGACGCGCTCGCCCATTGCCTGCTCGATGCGCTGACCCAACCCGATCCCAAAGAGCCAGCGCGTGAAGGCTTGATAGAGGCGCGTCTGCACGCCGACGTTTTTCTCCAGCGAGGCCGCCATCGCCCGGACAAAGTGCGGGTCAAATTGAAAAGTTGTCTTCACCGAGGTGACGTACCAGCGCGCGTAGGCCACGCGATCCCGCCCCAGCACGTCGGGGAACCGCTCGCGCAGCCCTGATTGCTGCTGATGCACGCCCAACGCCAGGCGCGTGATCAACGGCTTCTTGTCGTCCACCGGCTCATCGAGCCACGTGAGCAGCGCGGTCAAGAAGGCCTCATCGGGCGCATCCTCCAGCGGCGCCCAATCGGGATCGCTGGTCTCGAATTTGCGCCACAGATGGCGCGCGGCGCTGGGGATCACCACGCCGTCGGCAGAGTGAGTCGAATAGACATTGGGCCACGTTTTAACCTCATCGTAGCCGTGGCCGAGCAGACAAGCCGCGTAGGCGTCGAACAACGGTCGCAACTGGGGGAGATCATCAAAGGTGTAGCGGTTTTGATATTTGGAGAGGACGTCGGGGCAATCGGGAGAAAATCCACTGAAATGGAAAAATTTCAGCGGCTGCTCATTGACCGTCCATGTATCGTCCTCGCGCGCCATGTCTCGATGATAGAGATTCCAGTAGGCGACGTTGCAGCCGGGGTCTTGATGAATGTAGACATCGGGGAAACGACCGGGGACGAGATCGACCCAGCGCTGATCGACGAAAAAGCCCCGGTCGTGATCGACCACGCAGTACTTCGTCAGCTTCGCCGCCCACCAAGCGAGGAATTCCCTCACGTAGGAACGCCGCGAGAGGCCGATGAAGCCCAGGTTATACGTACCGGAGCGCAAAATCAGCAGTTCGTCGGGATTGTGTTGCTCATCTAACGGCCCGGTGAGGTGCGGCGTCAGCACGATGCCGTGGCTCTGGAGCTTCTCCCAGATCACATCCACGGGCCGATAAAAATAGATGTCGGGATCGAAGTAGCAGAGGGCGTCGTAGTCATAAGTCTCGAAGAGATAGGTCAAGAAGAAGGGCTTGACCGCCGTGCTCAGTTCTAAGAGCGTATAGCGGAACATCATCGCGCCAAAGTTAGGGATGCCGATGTCCTCGACCAGCACCGTCGTGAAGCGCTCTTCAGCGGGGTCGAAATATCCTTCCGGCCGATCTACGAGGAGTACAAAAACGCGCCCATCGGGATGGTGTTCCAGAAAGGAGTCGGTCAGACAGCGGGCCTGCGCCAGGTAATTCTTCGCGACAATCGTGCAGATGACGGGTTGATTCATTTATCCTCAGATTGGGCTTCCAATTGCGTTTCCAATTCCGCGACGCGCGTTTGCAGACGCAGCACTTCGGAGAGGAGCGTATTCAATTCTCGCACATGCTGGGCATTCTCCTGCTGGGCGCGCTCGACATTATCGGATAGTTGGCGCACAAGGTGCAGCAGTTCCACCTGAGATATAGAGACGCGGTTGAGTTTGTCCACCTCGCGATCCAGCGCCTGGGTGACGACGGCGTTGAACGCGCGCTGCTGGGTTATCAATGGCTCGACATACCAGCGCGTCGCGATGCTGATCCACGCCTCGCGGAACGCGGCGATGCCCGGCCCCACTATCGGCGCCTCCGATTGGAAAGGTTGCGGCTCGATCCGCCATTTCTCGTGCAGGGCCGCCATCGTCTCATCGCCGGTCGGCGCCTCCGATTGCGCCGCCTGCTCCACAAGCTCCGTCCCCACCGCCCGCGATTCCGTTGCATCCAGATGATCGCGAACCGCGTAAGCGGGCTGCTCCTTAGCGCATAGCTCGCGCAGCTTCAAAATGATATCTAACAGCGCTTGCCCCACGGTCTGCGCATCCGCCGGCGGCTCAAGGTGACGAGTGCGAAACTGCACAATCTCCGGCAACGCCAATCCGACCCGCGCGAGCGCTTGACGTAAAGCCTCCAACTCGCCGCCCGGCCCCAAATTGCGCACGCCGTTGGATTCGGCGTGCAGGAACGAGGCTTGCAAATCCGCCAAGCTTTGATGCTTGAACAAGAACCGCAAGCGCCCGGCGTGAAAGTTCGCCAGATGCGCGTAGCCTTCGATCTCCGACGAGACCGACTCATAATGCGTCGCCACAGCCTGGGGACAGACAACCACCCGCAATCCCGCCGCCCGCGCACGATAGCACCAATCGGCATCCTCATAATACGCTGGCGAGAATGCCTCATCCAAGGGGCCGATGCGCGTCAGCGTCGCGCGTGTGAGGGCGAGTGCCGCGCCGGTGACAAAATCCACATCCTGAACGGCGTCATATTGCGCGGCGTCCACCTCGCCGCGCCCAATGTGCCGCGCCGACCCGCGCGCATCCACGATGCGCCCGCCCGCGTGCTGAATCGCGCCATCTGGATAGAGCAACTTGCATCCGGCAATTCCCACGTCAGGCTTGATGGCCATCTCGACCAATGCCGCCAGCCAGCCGGGATGCACCTCGGTGTCCTGATTCAAGAGCGCCAACACATCACCGGTCGCCGCTCGCATGCCGATATTATTGCCCGCTGCGAATCCCAGATTGCGCTCGTTGCGAATCAACTGCACTTGGGGATAGTGCGCCGCCACAAAGTCCGCCGTGCCATCGGAGGAGGCGTTATCCACCACAATGACCTCGAAATCGGCATAGTCCTGCGCCAACACGGCATCCAAGCACGCCGCGATGTAATCTATGCCGTTCCAGGTGAGAATGATGACGGACGCTTTCATCTTATCTCCATCCTATCCTCGTCTCATCAAAGACCGCATCCATTTCATCAAGCGGATAAATTTCCCTTGCTCATATCCGCTGATCAAGGCTTGAAGGTGTGCTTGCTGCCGCGTCAATCGAGCGCGCTCGGCTCGCAAGGCTTGTAATTTTTGCTCATAATAATGATTACCTAGTCGATCCCCCAGCGCGGCCTTGTCGGGCGCGCGACGTGGCGCGCGACAAAAGGCGATCAGAGGTTGAGCCGCTTGCTCCCAAGTCAACGCTTGACGCGCATCTGTGAATCCGGCGGAAAAGGCGGTCTTGGGCCGAGCCAACACATCTGAGACAGCCGCTGCCACGCCCGCGACGTCCTCGTAATCCACCACACGGCCCAGTTGGAAGCGCGACACTAGCTTGCTCGTCTCATCGCCGCGCGTGACCACCATTGGCAGGCCGGCCCAGATGTAATCCAACAGCCGGCTCCGATAGGCGAGGTGCGTCTCGTAGGTGTCGGGATGGAGCGAAAGGCCCACATCGGCGCGGGCCAGATAGGCGTTCCACGCCTCGCGGGGCACCCAATCCCCAAAAATCACGGCATCCTGCAACTGCAACTCGGCGACCAAAGCTTGAGCTTCTTCCACCTTGCGCATCGCCGGGACCGCCGGGTTTGGATGTCGGGTGCCGGGGAATAGTAATTTAGCCTGGGGAGAATCCTCCAAAATTCGTGGCATGGCGCGAATAACCGTCAGCGGATCGAGCCACTCCCAAATACCGCCGCCCCAGAGTAAGACCTTGTCATCCGTGGAGATCTCCGGGATGTTTATTTGTGTGCGGGGGAAAGACTTGCTGGGAAGGGCAAAGGGGACGACATCGATGAGGTTGCGCAAGGCGGGGTCTGCATCAAAGGTGTACGGGTTGACGCGCCCGTGTGCCTCTAACAGCCCCAGCCACCACGTGCGCTGGCGCTCGCTGGCGCAGATGAAAAAATCGCCGGCCAGGCATTGCAAACTTAAAATCCGCTCACGCTCTTGATGCCGCTGAATTTGTGTGGGATATCCAGCAAAAAGTGATAGGGTCTCAACTGCATGAGGATCATAACCATCCATAATAATGGGAACCTTGGTGTTCATTAATTGGGGGAACCGCTCCAACACGTCTCCACACAAAAGCATCGTCGTCGCCTTGCTTATCGCTGGCGCTAAGGATTCCCATCGCCCCCCTTCATAAGGCCACAAATGAATGCCCTCGATAGATAAATGAGAATTTCCGGGAGCAGCTAAGATAACGGAAAAATCTTTAGCGAGCACACGCGCTAATGCTTGATACCGAATACCCGACCCGGCCATTTTAGGCCCGATAGTATCATGGCTGATCACTAAGACAGATTCCCTATTCATAAATGACGATAACCTAGCGAACCATCAGAAAATTCAATCGGTTTCGCCAGGATGAAACGCCCATTCTCCTTTCAATGTTACCAACCCATACAACTCCCGACAATCACCTTGATAAACCATAAAAGGATACAAGCGATCGTGGTAATCAAACATCTCAACGTCAAGTCGATCATGCGCAGACACCGAAATCAGATAACTTCCCTCCAGCAGATTCAGCTCCGGGATGCGATATCGCACCACACCCTCGCCCTTCACGGTGGGGATCTCCAACCCGAATTGCTTGGTGTTCGGCCCGCAGATGTGCGCGCCATTTTGGTGGTGGATCGCCACGCCGAAGACCGGCGCTTCCACGCGCTCCGGCGCGCGATAGTGCAGGCGGATCTCCATCGGATCGCCGGTCGCGAAGGTCGTTTCGAGTTGCCCCTGACCGTTGTACAATTCGACGTCCGTAATTTGCACCTCACCGGTGCCCCAACGCCGAGCGTCATCCGCATCCGTCCCTCGCTGCCCTTGACCTGTATGTTTCTTGGCCATCGCCGCCCGGTAAACCATCGCCACGTCGGTGGCGTCGCCCTGCGCCTCGATCCGCCCGTCCTCCAGCCAGATCGCCTCATCGCAGAAGGTCTGCACCGTCTCCAGGCCGTGGGAGACCAGGACAATCGTCACGCCGCGCCGCCGCAGATCCGTGATGCGCTCCATACACTTGCGCTGGAAGGAGACATCTCCCACGGAGAGCACCTCATCCACCAACAAAAGCTCCGGCTCCGTGATGACCGCCACCGAGAAGCCCAACCGCACGTACATCCCGGAGGAATAATGTTTCACGGGCATATCGATAAACTCCTCCAGCTCGGAGAACGCCACAATCTCATCAAATCTCTCTGCGATTTCGGCGCGGCCCATGCCCAAAATCGAGCCGTTGAGATAGACATTCTCGCGCCCGGTGAGATCCGGATGGAAGCCCGCGCCCAACTCCAACAGCGCGCCGATGCGCCCCGAGGTCCAAATCTTGCCGGAAGTCGGCTCCAGGATGCCGGCCATGAGCTTCAGCAAGGTGCTCTTGCCCGCGCCATTCGCCCCGATGAAGCCGATAGTCTTGCCGGCCTCCAACTCGAAGCTGACGTCCCGCAGCACCCAGAGCCAATCCTCCTCGGATTTCCGATCTGGACGCCGAAATAAATTGACCATCAACTCTCGAAACGACGTAGTGCGGCTCTCTTTGAAGACAAAGTATTTCGAGACGTGGTCAAACGCGACGGCAATATCGGTCATTGACTTTTAACCTAAGCTATCCAACAAATCAACGCTAGTCCCAAAATTCACGCCTGTTTCATCCACCAAACGGCCAGGATCATCACACCGATTAGCACCAAGCCGATCCCACCCCAGAGCAGCAGCGGCACACCGGTCACCACGCCGTCCTCCGGCGGCATCGAGGTCGATTCCGTCGAGGGCGTGGGTGTCAGCGATGCGGCGGGCATCTCCTCCGGCGCGGACGACGGCGTGCGCGTCGCGGTCGCCTGCGCCACGTCCTCCGCCGCACTTTCCCCTTCCGTCGCGGCCGCCTCGCTCTCCTGCGTGGCCGTTGCCCCGTCGCCTCCCGCCTCACCTGCGCCCGGCGCGGGCGTCTCCGTAGGCGTCGATGCCTCCGGCGTCAGCGTCAAGGTCCCCGTCGGCAACGGCGTCGGCGTGCTGGTCGCATTTCCTGGCGCCGGCGTGGGGGTCGCATCCCCCGACGCCGGCGTATTCGTCGCTGGCGGATCGGTCGGCTCTTCTGTTGGGGGCGGCGGATCGGTTGGTTCTTGTGTAGGCGGGGGATCGGTCGGCTCCTGCGTCGGCTCCTCCGTGGGCGGACTGCCCGTCGGCGTGCGCGTGGGGACGGTGAAGTTATGCCCGCGCTGATGAGGCATCGCCCAGGCGACGGGCAACACCGAGATTCCCAACAATAACGCCCCCAATATGGCCCATATCACCTTGTATTTCATGCAGTCTCCTCTAATCCTCAGGCTTATAACGTAAGCCAATCTGTTGATCTATATTCAAATCCAAATCATACACCATCTGGCCCGCGTCGGTCGTTGCCGGCTCAGAGTGCAGATGCCATAATACCGCATTTCGAGGTACACGCAAGATTACACGGATCGGCGCGCCCTGCATACCAGGCTGTTTTTGCCACCGCAAGCGATAGACCGTCCCCTCCTCGGTCTGCTGAAGGACGCTGGCGGGCAATTCGTAGCTGAAGCGCAACACCGTCTGATTCGCCGGGCGCATCAAGAACGCCTGCGCGAAGGCGGTCATCCCCGGTATCGAGGTGGGGGCCACGCGCGCCGCACCCGACCACGGCTCGCCACTGCCCATCATCTCCGCCGGGATGGGATGCTCGCTGGCCGAAAGCAACCTCGCGCCCTCCGGCACGAACAATCGCACATAGGCCCAGTAGCAGCGATCCATCATCTGCTGATATTCATCATCATAGCGCGGTGCCATCCGGCAGGTCACATCGGCCTGACTGGTGTGGGTGAAGGTCAACGTCGCCGTGGCGCGCGGCGGCGTTTGCGTCAAATCGACCTCGTAGGTGAACGCCCGGTCGATTTTGGCGCTGGCCTTGTTGTAACCGATGTTGGCCTCGATCACCGCCAGAAAATCGCCGTCCGGCACATCCACTCCGCCATCCCAGCCGCGCTCGACCAAGAGTGCTTGCGCCTGGAGATGCACAAAGTACATCTGGAGATGCCGCTCCGCGATCAAGCGTTCCGCGGTAGTCAATAGCTCCATCACATCGATCTTGCCGCTCTGCACCCGCGCCAGCGCCGCTTCGGCGAGGGGGCGCATAAACGACTTGCGATTTCGCCACCAATCGCCGCTCTGATCGCCATCGTCGGGCGCCCAGGAGGTGTACATGTAGGCGAGCAACGTCTCGCCGGTGATCGGCGCCTCCCCGCCGGGCAACGTGAGCGGCCCTACCGCGTCGATCAACGCGCGCACCGCCGCCTGATCCACCGCCACCACGCCGTCGGCCTGCACCTCGTACCCAGGGCGATAGAGCGGCAGCGCCTCCGACACCCACGTGGGGAAATCGGGCGACCAGTTACTGTCTCGAAAGACCAGCAACTCGATGGCCATAAATTGCCGCAGCGGATCGGGAGCGTCGGGATAGGGCTGCGAGAAGTCATCCACTTGATAACTGTCGTTAAACGTCATCGAGATGATCTGCCCGGCGCGGAGATGGATCTCCCCCACGGCGGAGATAAAGCCGCCGCCTGGTCGCAGCTCATCCTCGTTGAGCGCCAGGAGCAGGTAGGTGCGCTCGCCCGCCGCGCCGCTCTCCTCGATGCCATCGAAGCTCTCGAGGCCCAACAGCTCCGGCGCCACCTCGATCCAATCTAAGCCGTCGGCCAGCAGCGGCAACATCTGCCCCAGCTTCTCCAACGGCGCCCGCAGCTCCTCCGGCATCGCCGCCAGATCCAACGCCGCGTACGCCGCCTGCGCTCGCTCCAGCGTAATCCGCGCCGCGTCCAGATCCTCGGCCAGGCGCGGCAGCGCCACAGTCATCGCCTCCATCGCCGGCGTCCCGGCCTGGATCTCCGCCAGCGCCGGCGCGACATCGTCCCACATCAGGACGCCCACCTCGGAGAGGGCGTCGGCCAATGTGAGCAACTCCGGCGCATCCGCCGCCAACGGCCCAACCTTGGGCAGCCAGCCGAACGCCCGTCCCAGCGGCGCGGCCCATCCCACCAACCGATCCAAGCGCTGCACATCCGCGCGCGCGCCATGCAGAATCTCGCCGACGGCCACCGGATCCGCCGCCAACGGATCATCCGCCAACGCCTGCACCTCCGGCAGATAGCCCGTCAGCGAGGAGACCGTCCGATAGACGTTGAAGCCCCAGATGCCCAGGGCCACGAGCGCGATGGCCAACAATCCGATGCCGCCCCACACAATATGTTGCCTTTTTATGGACACTGAACCTCCTCTTCTGCTTCTTCCCAATAACATACCGGGCGATCTGGCGCCCACTCGGTCAGCTCCGAGGGGAGCGCGGGCAAAGCATCGCCTGGCGCCATTCGATTCGCCAAGAAGCGCCGGTACGACGCGCGCCCCCACAAGCTGCGATTCACGACCAGCACATCCGGGCGGCGATCTAAAGCCGCCTGCGCGCCCCACAGCGCGAAGGTGTGATTGTCTTGATCGACCACCAGCACGGCATCGGGCGGCGTCTGCGCCAGTGCTTCCTCCAACCAGATTGCGACCTCATCATCTTGACGCACATCCAACGCGCCCCAGAAGCCTACTAGCAACAGCGCGGGCAGAAGCAACGCGAGCCACGCCGGAACGCGACGAAGCATCTTCAAATCCGACCACGCCCGCTGTAGGCCCTCGCCCAACAGCAACGCCAGGATCGGGAAGGCGGGCGCGAGGTAGACCAGCGAATCGGGCGTGTCGTAGGCGATGGCGTAGGCGGAAAGCAGCGCCAACGCGCCCGCCAGCGCCAGCGCATCCCCGCGATCTGCCTTGCGGCGCGCGTCCCAGCCCCACAGGATTACCAGCGCGCCGAGCGGCGTGAACTGCCGCGCCATCAGCGCCGCCCAGGCCAACACGCGCTCCGGCCACGCCGCCAACGGCAATCCAAAAGCGTAGCCGTGATAGAGTCGCGCCGAGACAAATTCCCACCAGCCCGCCAACGTGTGTAGATCGCCCCAGGGCTGCGGGCCTGGCCCCAGCCACGGCAGCCACGCATACGCGGAAAGTCCCAGCGCGCCGCCGCCGAGCCACAGCGCCCATCGCTGCCAACTCGGCCCCGATGACGGGGCCGAAGAGCGTCGGGGGCGCAACCAGGCCGGCGTCAACAGCACCGTCGTCAGATGCACCGCCATCGACAGGCCGGCGGCCAATCCGACGAGAAAATTATTTAGATCACCCTCGCCTTTGGGCGATTCGCGCCAGAAGAGCGCCAGCGCCACGAAGCAGGCCGCCGTCGTGTAGACCTCCGTGATCAGCGCCTGCGACCAGAAAAGCGGCGCGAAGGCCAACGTCCAGGCCGAGGTCAGTGTCAGCCAGCGAGCAACGCCCTTGCGGCGCAGCGTGGCGGCTACCAGCATAGCCGCGCCTGCCGCCATCAGCGCCGAGAGCACGTGCAAACGCCAGGCCGGATCGCCCCAAAGGACGACCGCGCAGATCCGCGCCAGCACCAAATAGACCGGAAAGCCCGGCGGATGGGGTACTTGCGAGCCAAACGCCGCCGCGACGAAATCGCCGCCATCCGCGCCCCAATGCGCCCAGGTGAAGGAGGGGGCCATCGTCGCTAGATAGACGGCCAGCGGAATAAAGAATGAAGAACTGAGAATGAGGAATTGAGAATTAAGAATTGAGAATGGAGAACGGCGGGATGTTCTTCTATCCTCCATCCTCTATCCTCCAATCTCTATATGCCCGCCTCTCCCCATTCTCCATCCAGGCGCTCCCCGCTAGACCAAATCGACGACGGTGGCGCCGAAGCCGCCCTCGCGCTGGGGAGCGTCCTTGTACTCGACCACAGCGGGATGATCTTGCAGGTAATCGCGGACGGCGCGACGCAGCGCGCCGGTTCCCTTGCCGTGCACCACGCGCACCCACGGCAATTGCGCCATCACGGCCTGCTCCAAGTAGCGCTCCAAACTTTGTAACGCTTCCTCCACCACCTGCCCCCGCAGATCCAACTGGATGCCGGGGGATGCGGCGCGCTCCGGGACGTTCACCTCACCGGTCTGGGATTTGACCTCCGCTTTGCGCTCCAACAGTTCCAGATCTTCAAGATCGACGCGCGTGCGAATCGCGCCAGCCTGGATCTCGGCCTCTTCGTCCTCGATGTCGGTGACGATGCCCTCCATCCCCAGCGAAGGCAGGCGCACGCGATCGCCGGGCGATATTTCGCCTTCGCGGATGGGGTCGGCCTGCGCCTCCGCTTCGGGCGTCTCGGTCTCGCGCGGGGCCGGCGGCGCGGGGAGATCCGCCGTCAACGAGGTGGGCTTCGGCATCTTGGTCTTCGCCGCCTGCACCTCCTGCGCGACCTCGTCCAACTCCGGCATCGCCTGCTGCGCCGCGAAGGTGCGCAGCTTGCGGCGCAGCGTCGCGATCTCCGACCGCAACTCCGCCAACTCCGCTTCCGCCGTCTCTTCGGCCTGACGCAGTACCTCGCGCCGCTCCTTCTCAATGTTGCGCAGGCGCTCGCGCAGCTCGGACGCCAAATCCCGCGCCTCGCGCTGATCCCGCCAGGCCGCATCGCGCGCGCGGGCCTCCTGGATGCGCAACTGGTGCAGATCGTCTAACAT
The DNA here is from genome assembly GCA_046541755.1 of Anaerolineales bacterium. Classification (GTDB taxonomy): domain Bacteria; phylum Chloroflexota; class Anaerolineae; order B4-G1; family SLSP01; genus JAAAOZ01. The sequence continues at coordinate 11,754 of JBKHCQ010000049.1, forward strand.
ATCCTCGGCGCGCAATTCCTCGCCCGAAAGCATCCCCTGTGCCCGCTTGATGACCTCCTGGGGCATCCCCAGCCGCCGCGCGATGGCGAAGGCGTTGGATCGTCCCGGCACGCCGATGCTCAACTTGTACGTTGGCGCCAGCGTTTCCACATCGAAGGCCATCGAGGCGTTGGCGACGCCGGGCGTGTGATGGGCGTAGAGCTTCAACTCCGAGTAGTGCGTCGCGACGAAGGCCGTGCAGCGCCGCTCGCGGAACGCCTCCAACATCGAGCGGGCCAGCGCCGCGCCCTCCGTTGGATCGGTGCCGGCGCCCAGTTCGTCCAGCAGGACGAGCGCGCGGTGATCGGCCCGGTTCATAAAGCTCAGAATATTGGTCATGTGCGAGGAGAAAGTGGAGAGGCTCTGCTCAATCGACTGCTCGTCGCCGATGTCGGCGTAGACGGCCTCGAAGCACGAGAGCGCCGATCCCGACTCGACTGGAAGGTGCATCCCCGCTTGCGCCATCAGCGTCAGCAGGCCCACGGTTTTGAGCGAGACGGTCTTGCCGCCGGTGTTCGGGCCGGTGATGACCAGCACGTGCGTCGCTTCGTCCAGCACCAGATCGACCTTGACGACCTCCTCCGGGCGCAGCAGGGGATGGCGGGCGCCGTGCAAGCGCACGACCGTGCCCGGATGATACAAATCGCCTTCATTGTTCAATTTTTCCGATTCCGGCGCTTTTTTCGGCACAGGATGCAATTCCGGCGCGGTGGCCTCTAAGTCCTCGGCATAGCGCGCCTTGGCAAAGACGAGATCTACCTCCGAGAGCGCCGCCACCGCCGCGCGAATGGCCTCCGCCTCGTGGGCGACGTGGGCGGTCAGTTCGGCCAGCAGGCGGAAGATCTCCTCCTCCTCGGCCAAACGCAGCTCGCGCAGGGCGTTATTCAACTCGACGACGTCCAGCGGCTCGACGAAAAGCGTGACGCCGCTGCCGGAGCGGTCATGCACGATGCCTTCCACGCGCCCCTTGCTATCCGAGCGCACGGGAAGCACGAAGCGCCCCTCGCGCCGGGTGATGAGCGCTTCCTGGAGATAGGGCGCAATCCGCGACGACCCAAGCATCCGTTGCAGCTTATTCTGGATGCGCTCCTGCGATTGATCCAGCTCTCGGCGGATGCGCGACAGTTCCGCCGAGGCGTTGTCGCGCACCTGGGCGCGATCATCCAACACGCGCTCGATATGCTCGGCGACGTCGGTCGGCGTCTGAATGCGCCAGGCGATATCGGCCAGGCCGGGGCAGCGGGTCTCCGCGCCGGTGAGGATGCGACGCACGCGCGCGCCGGCCCGCAGCGTATCGCGGACGCGCAGCAGATCGGTCGGCTGGAGCGTGACGCCGTGCTCGGCCTGCTCGGCCAGGGGGCGAATATCGCGCACGCCGCCCACCGTGAACGTCGCGCGCACCTCCAAGAGATCGCGCGCCTCGCCCGTCAAGGCCAATCGCTCGCGCGCCTCCTCGATGATCGAGACCGGCTCCAACGCCAACGCCAAATCCTCGCCGCCCGAAAACTCGGTGTGCTCGGCCAGGCGCTTCAAGATTACGGGATATTCCAAAGTCACCCAATGACGATTCATTATTCTACTACGCAACTCCTGTTGTTATATTTATAGAATGATGAATTGCGAATTTAGAATGATGA
>JBKHCQ010000050.1:0-13369 GCA_046541755.1 Anaerolineales bacterium
AGACGCCCTCGGGGACGAGGGCTTGGAGCGTTGCTCATAAGACTAAACGGTTACGATCTAAAAACCCGTGTGATCTGTGAAAATCCGTGAGCTACTTTCTAACGCCAGATCAAATCATAGCACGAGCGCGAAGTAAGGAGGCCAAGGCAAGATGAATCAGATACCAGAAACGATGCGAGCGATGGTGTTGGAGGCGCAGGGCGAGCCATTACAGGAGCAGACCGTGCCCGTGCCCACACCCGGTCCTGAACAGGTGTTGATCCAGATCCACGCCTGCGGCGTCTGTCGCACCGATTTGCACGTCTTAGATGGCGATCTACCCGATCCCAAGTTGCCCCTCATCCTGGGACACGAAATCGTGGGCCAGGTGGCGGCCACCGGCGCGCGCGTCGCGGAGCTGGCGCGCGGCGATTGGGTGGGCGTCCCCTGGTTGGGCTACACCGATCAGACGTGCCGCTTCTGCCGGCGCGGGCAGGAAAATCTCTGCGAGCAGGCGAGGTTCACGGGCTACACGATGGACGGCGGCTACGCGGAGTATACCGTGGCCCATCAGCGGTACACCTTCCCGATGCCGGGCGTCACCGATGCGGCGGAGGCTGCGCCGCTGCTCTGCGCGGGCTTGATTGGCTACCGCTCCTATCGGCTCGCCGGCGACCACGTGGAGCGCCTGGGACTCTACGGCTTCGGCGCGGCGGCGCACATCTTGGCGCAGGTGGCGATGGACCAGGGGCAGGAGGTCTACGCCTTCACCCGGCCCGGCGACGATGAGAAACAGGCGTTCGCGCGGGATCTGGGCGCGGTCTGGGCCGGCGGCTCCGATGTCCAGCCGCCGAAGCTCTTGGATGCGGCTATCATCTTCGCGCCGGTTGGGCCGCTCGTGCCCGCCGCGCTGCGCGCCACGATCAAGGGCGGGACCGTCGTCTGCGCCGGGATTCACATGAGCGACATTCCCAGCTTTCCCTATCGCATCCTCTGGGAGGAGCGCGTGGTGCGCTCCGTGGCGAATCTCACGCGGCGGGATGGCGAGGAGTTCCTGCGTTTGGCGTCCCAGGTACCGGTCAAGACCGATGTGCATCGCTACCCGCTGACGGAGGCTAACGCAGCGCTGGAGGATCTCCGCGCCGGGCGCTTCACGGGCGCGGCGGTGGTGGTGATGCCGCCTTATCAACAGAAAGAGGATGAAGCGGGAGGTGCGCGATGATATTCACGGATGAGATTCGATTGGAGACGGAGGGCCACACCGACATTCAGGACATCACGCCCCAGGTCGAGCGCGCGGTGGCGGCGGCGCAGATCCACGAGGGCGCCGTCACGCTCTTCTGCCCCGGCTCGACCGGCGGCTTGACGACGATTGAATACGAAAGCGGCGTCATCACCGATCTGCAACAGATTCTGGACGAGATTGTCCCGCCCGACCGCGACTATCGCCATCACCTGCGTTGGGGCGATGACAACGGCAGCTCGCACATCCGCGCGGCGCTGATCGGGCCGTCGCTGGTCGTGCCCATCGTCGCGGGCGAGCTGACGCTGGGCGCCTGGCAGCAGATTGTCTTCTTGGACTTCGACACACGCCCGCGCTCGCGACGGCTCATCGTCCAGGTGATGGGGATGGGGGAGTAATTCGCGCAACCTTAACGAAGATAAGGTTAATGATTCCACTGAAAAAATGAAAAAAGCTAAAGGGGCTCGCAAAGCCGCCAAGCCGCTAAGGAAAATAAGGTAAAGGTTAATTTTCGTGATCAGAGACGGTGATGGGATAAATAAAATTAAATCAAACCTTAAAAATCTTGGCGTGAGATCGTCCCCTTCTTTCAGGTGAGTCGTTAATAATTTTTATATCAACCTTAATTTTTCTCAGCGACTTTGCCTCTTTGCGCCTCTGCGTTGGTTTTTTCAGTGGAGTCAGTCCTCTTTTAGGGGGATGACCAAGCTCCCCGCATCCTCGCCGTTGACCTGCAGATGGGCGCCGTCCGATGGGAGATAGAATCCCACGCGCAGGGTATACGGCCCCGCCGGCAGATCATCCGGCAGCGAGAGCGCCAGGCGCTCCACCACCACTTCATCCGCCATCCACAATGAGGTGGGATACTGCCCCTGACGCGGCCCCCCATCCGCCTGCGTCCACACCCGCCCCGTAGCATCCGCCAGATGCACAAACCGCGTGTAATCCGCCGCCATCGCGCGCCGCGCGCGCCAGGCCAAAGTCACCGTCAGCGGCCGCCCCGCGCGGAGGGGCGTCGTCTCGTAGCCCAGGAGCTGAATCCGCCCCCCAAATTCGGCGCGCAGCGGATGCGCCAGCTCTGGCGCGGCGAAGGTTCGGTCAATGGCGCGCACCTCGAGCGCGCCCAACGTCACCGCCGGCCCTGCCCCCACGCGCACCGTCAGATCATAGGCGCCGGCGGGCAGATCGCGCGGCAAGCGCAGGCGATACCGATCCTCGATGACCTCGCCGGCCAGCCATTGATCGAATGCATAGCCGTCGGCGGGCGCCCCCGCGTACAGACGCGCTGTCATCGGCCCCTGCAACGTCAACGTCAAAGTGTCCGCCTCGCGCGGCGCCGCCTCAGCCCACCAGCAGAGCGTGAGCGGCAGCGGCTCGCCCTGGCGCAGCGTCTCCGGCGGATGCTGCCACCTTAACAGGCGCAGACCCTCTTCCATTCGAGTCTCCGGACCGGAAAGATCGGAACAGGCGCGTGCCGCCTCCTCCTCCGAAGAAGGCGACGTCGTGCGTGTGGCAATCGTCAGCGGGAAGCGCGCGTCCAACCCCGCGAAGCGCTCCTCGATCAAGCGCGGCAGCGTCTCGCCGGCGTCGGGATTGAAGGCTCCCACGCTGATCTGATAATCCTCGCCGGGCGGGATGCCGGGCGGCAGCGCCAGTTCAAACTGATCGAAGATCACCTCGCCCGCCGTCCACGCCTCGGTCGGATAGTGAAAGGGCATCACCCGCGCCCACTCGCCGGTGCGGGGATGCGTCACGCGCACGACCGGTTGGAGCGCGGGATAGGGCGCGCGCGCCTCCCACGTGACCAACACCGGGCACGTCGCCCCCGCCCGGCAGGCGGCGAGCGAGCGCGCGTCGTGTACGTGGATCACGTGCGCGAAGTTCGCCGCTGATTGCGTAGCTGTCGGATGCAAATCCGCGAGCGCCGCCGAGGGCACGCGGCTCTGCCACAGGGCGGGCGCGCCGTCGGGATCAAGCCACGCTCGACGATCACGCGCCAACTGCATGGCAAGATCATCGGGCCAGGGCGCGGGTGGCGTCAGCGACGCCGGCCACAGATAGACAGCGTCGCCGCGCGGGGGCAGCACCAAGTTAGCGCCGCCGGTGAGCCACTTGGCCCGCCGGTACGAGGTCGCGAGCGCCGCCACGGTGGGATGCCGGTAGTGCTCGCTGGCGATGTAAATCGTGGTCTCTTTATCATCAACGCCAGCGACGCGATCCAACGCCTGCGCGGCCACCGTCATCTCGCCATCGGCGGCGTAGAACAGCTCCGCCGACGTGGCCCATTCGATGTAGGCGCGCCCCTCCCCTCCCCCGCCGATGAGCAAGAGTGCCAAGCCCCAGGCCCAGAGCGGGACGCGGCGTCCTAGGACGTGATCCAGCCAACGATGTAGGCGCTCCCATCCTAACGCCGGGAGCAGCGCCAGGAAGGGAAAAAGTCCGACCAAACGCAGATTGCTGGGTGTGATCTCCGAGGTGGCCAGCGCGCTGGGCAGCAACATCGTGGGCAGGACGAGCCAGAGGAACCAGCGCCCCGCCTGATCCGCCGGAGAAGTCGTGTCCCGTCGCGACTGGAAGAGCGCCCCCAATCCCAGGAGCGCCAAGAGAGCCGCCAGCGGCGGCAACACGGGGCGGCCGGGCAGGTTGAAGCGCACGTAGGGATCGCCCGCGCCGGGAAGGCCCAACGCGCGCAGGCACATCACGAGGCCGCGCCAGGCCTCCGCCCCAGAGGAAGCCGCGACCTGATCGATGCGCGTGGTGAAGGCGTCGGGATGGCGCAGGAAATGCCATCCCAGGGGCGCGAAAACGAGCGCGGCGGCGATCAGCAGATAGCCGAGGTGGCGCAGGCGACGCGGGCGATCGGCGGACGGCGTGAGGTATAAGGCGATCAGGCCGGCCAGGCCCAGCGGCAGGGGTAAAAGGCGGGCGGCCAAATAGGTGTAGCCCGTCAAGCCCAAGAAGATCCCGCCTAAGAGCAGCCAGCGCCGCTGGCCGGTGCGCAATCCCCGCCACATCGCGGCGACGGTGAGGGCCTGGAGCAAGGGCTGGGAGATGGCGCGGAAGCCGTAGCGGCTCAGCAGGATGTGGGGAAAGGCGACGGCCATCCATCCGGCGGCGAACACGGCGACGGCCCTGGTCCGGCGATCCGGCCCCAGGAGCGCGCGGGTCGCGGTATAGGTCGCGGCCACGGTGAGGAGGCCCAACATCGCGGCGCCGAGGCGCAATCCCCACGCCGCGCCGCCCAAGATGCGCATCCAGGGCGCGGCGGCGTAGAAGAAGAGCACCTCCTTGCCGGTGTAGGCGTGGATGAAGAGCGGGCGATACTCCCCGGCGGCGATCTGCCGGGTGAGGATGACGTTGGCGGCCTCATCGTAGTGCAGGCCCAGGGGGATCCCCGCCGGCAGCCCCCAGATGCGCAGGGCGGCCGCGATCAGCAAGGTGAGTATCATCAGCCAGCGAGCAGTTGACTTAGACATAACCCGCATTATAAGGCATAGAAAAAGAGGGGCAAGGTAAAAACCTGCCCCTCTTTGAGATGAAGGTTGAGATCAGCAATGACGCGCTATATTACTCCACCAGGCGGAGGAAGATGCGGTTGTACAGCTCATCGAAGATATCATCTAAGGCCTCGACCTCTTCGGCGTGGCGATGGATGCCGCCGGTTCTTTCGGCAATCGCTCCCATCAACTGCTGATCAGCGCCATCGCCCAGGGTGATGCCGAAGATGATGATCCCTTTATCACGCGCCATATTCGCAAAGTACATGCTACAATCGTGCGCAGAGGAATCGATTTGCCCCGTCCAGAGTTGGGGCATACTTTCACACTCCCGATGTTCGGGCCGCAGATTGCTTGAGGAGTTGGGTTGCCCATCGGTCATCAAGATGATGATCTTGGCGGCGCCGGGACGGCCGTAGTGCGGGGATTCATTATCTAAAGCCTCAATTGCTTCTTCAAGCGCGTCGGCGATATTCGTGGATCCGCCAGCTTTTGTCTGATTACGAGAGTTGAGCGTATCGATGATGGTGTTATCGATAACGTTTTTCGTACATCCCTGGCCATTGGATTTGAGACACAGCAACTGCACGACGCGGTTCGCCTTACCGCTGTAGGTCACCAGACCAATCTGGTCAAAGTTGAAATCCAGTTTCTTGATGAAGCGGATGGAAGCGGCGGCGGCGGAGGCCAAGGGTTGCTCGTCATCGTAGATATCGTCCATATAGCGGTAGCGCGCGGATTCTGGGAGATTAGGATCGTTACAGTTGGGCGGATCGTTGTACCCTGGCCCCCCGGGATAACCGCCAAAGCGCGCATCACAGGGATTGCACGCGGCGCCCGTCCGGTTATTATCTATATAGTCGCGATTCTCATCGGTTACTTGGTTGGGGAGATTGTTACTGCTATCATCGTTCGTGATGATGATCCGATCCAAGGCAAAGCCGGCGCCGCCGCCCCAGATGTTCAAGGTGTAGGTCTCGCCCTCGTTGAAGTAAGTTCCACGGCCGCCGCCCTCATAATATAAGCGCGCCCAATCCCATCTATTCTTGTCAGCGCCGTTGTAACCGTTACTCACCTGCTCAAGACCATCATCCGACCAACCTTTGGGATCGCCATCCACCCCCCAGTAGGTCTTCCGCCTGGCATCACTGGAGCTACCGCCCTGGGCGCGAATCCAGATGTACCAGTTGCCGCTTTCAGGCACGGTAAACTCGTAATCCACACGCGGGGCCGGATAGGGGCCGCCCAGGTCTAGGACCCATTGCGAATAGCTACACATTTCTCCGTTGTTTATAGCATCCCAGTAACAATCCACGCCGGAGCCATCCGTGTGATAGCCGCCGATGCGCCGGGGGGCGTGGGAGATGTATGCGCCGCGATCATCCCGACCATAGGCGCCGGTATCCCCCAGATGGTTGGTCTTCGGTTCGTTCACTTCGCCGTTGCGACTGAGAACCCAGTAGGTGTAGCCCTTGCCAGGGTAAGTAGCGCGGTGATAGTCGCTGCTGGCATAGCTGTATTCCTCAGCTTCGACGATGATATAAGTATCTCCCCCGTGCTCGTATGGGCCATCCCCGGCGCCGGAGCACTGAATGGGCGGGCCGTCCGGCGGTCCCCACCATGGCAACGGCCAGCGATCACCTTCCGGGTAAAGTTCTCCATCTCTAGGCGTCCAACATCCATAACACAGAGTGAAGAACTCCATGGAGCCGGATTCGTCAAAAGCTAACATAATATCCAGGTCTTGGATGTTCTCCGCCATCGCGCTGCCGGAAACGGGAACGCTGCCAAAACCCAACAATCCCATAAAGTACATGCGGACATTTTGGACCAGCTCGACGCGGAAACGACTTCCCTGATTTTCTTTCGCATTCAGCCGGATGACAAACGAGGCATCGTTGGGATCTGCCGGGCCGGAGACATGTTGATAGGTCGGCTCGCCCGAGTCGCCGCCGGGGGCAGTCGCCACTTCCAAGCGAACGGTGGGGTCAGTGCATGGATTATTGACATTGACGGGGGAACCCAGGCCGCAATCGTAATCATTTTCGGCCAGATATTCTAAGGCGCGCAATCCGGCCGCATTTTCAAGCGGCAACTCCGATGCCGCTGCTAAGGCCGCGGCATCAGCGGCCCGTTGGATGCGGACGCGCTCAATGTAGGCCAACCCTAAATCGACGCCTAGCCCCACAAATCCCACCAACACGATGATGGCAAAGGCAACCAGGATAAGACTCTGCCCCTCTTCTCGTGGCAATGCAACTTCCTTTCTCATTAATCATTACCTCCTCGTTTTTGATGATCATCTCGGTGCAACGGCGCACCCATCTCAAAATATCACAACTTAGAATCGATTGTCACCCGCATCGTGGAACGAAAATAGAGAGGCACAGGATTAGGCAAGGGAAGAATATCAGGATAATCTAAGATCAGATCGTGATTTAGGTAAGTTTCTACGATAACGAGCTTATTCGAGTGCGTGGCGTATCCCTCATCCGAGCGCAACTGGTTAATTTCGGTATTAATCGCATTGTTTTCCTGCTCGATGAGATCGACGTTCAGCGGCTCGTAGTCAGGCGGCAATGCGCCTCTAACCGTGATGGAGAATTGTCCTCCGTCCTCGGCGGGAATCCGGGTGACAATAACGCAAAGATTATCGTCCGTATCAAAGTAAGGTTCAATGACGCCCCCTTCCTCGCCGCCCATGCCGCCGGAGGCTATCAGCCGATCAATCACAGCCTCATCATCATAGCGTGGCCCGCGCGATGCTAAGCGCACGGCCTCACGATTGGCGTTAGCCAACCGCATGTAATCGAACATCGTAAAGCCGACCTCGACCAGCCCAATGGCGAAGAGAAGAAGAAAGGGAAGGACTAACGCCATCTCGATCATACTCTGCCCTTTATTAATTGCTTGTAATTTTTTTGTCAATTTTGCAATCATGGTATTCCTCCTGAAAGTGCATCTCCTGTTCGTGCGTCCACTTCCCAGGATTCTAATAATTCGCCTCCTGTGCTGAGGACGTTGATCTGCCACACCAACCTGCCATCCTCTCGCTCGCCCAGATGCATATAGAGGCTATGGGCTATGTTGTAGGCCCACAAGGATGCCCCGCGCGTCTCCCACCATCGCTTCAGGATTTGGTCGCTATCCACCTGCCAAGCGTCGATATCGATGGGGCGCTGTTGGTACAATGCGTTCTTCTCGCGCAAAACCCAAATCTTATCCGGTTGCACCAACACAATGGCCAGTTTATTTTGAGCGGCAGAATATGCCTGGAAGCTCCACCCGCCGCTGTGAGCCTCGGTTTTCAAGCGAGAGGTAGAAACGGCCACAAATTGCGTATCCGACGCCCATTGTTCCGCCCAGGGTTGCAACGCTTGGTAGGCCTCGCGGGCTGTCTTCCCATCCCCTAACTCAGGCGGCGTGCCATATATCGATGTGGTGGCGTTGGGTTGAACCAAGCTTATAACGAACACGGTTGCAAGGGCTAACAAAACCGTACCAAGGCCTAGCAGCCAGAATCTACGTTTCATAGATGGTTGCCGGATGGTTGCCGTCGGAAAATATCATCAGAACCTTACTGAAGCGTTAAGCTTACATCTTGACGATGCTCATCGGCGGCCACGGTCACTTCGGTGACCGCGGTGCGCAGTCTATCGCCAATCATCGCCTCCGCGTAGACGACATAATCGTCGGGCGGGATGTTGTAGAAGCCATAGGACCCATCTTGAACGGTGATCGTCCGATAGACTTCACCGTTCTGAGCATACGCATAGACATTCGCGCCCTTCGATACGCGCCGGCCTTGATACCAGACAACCCCGCCGATGGATGCCGCGCCTGGCTCCGGTTCTGGCTCCGGCCACTGGGTGCAGACCTGCGCGCTGATATTATCTAAGTAGAAGAAGGTGCCGTCGTAATCGCCGTCGTGGGTCGCATCCCAGTAGATCCGCACCGTCTGCCCGGCGTAATCCGCCACATTAAAATGATCCCCCAAGCTCACGGATTTTAGTTGCCATGTCCCCGAGACCACGCTGCCATCGATGACATCCTGAGCCGCGACGATACTGTCATCGCCCGTGGTCTTCAGCTCCAGCGTGACCTTGTCATCGGGATCGGGCGCCACGCCATTGCTACAATCCAAGTCGCTCGGATTGACCAAATAATATCCATCCACCACGAAGGTGGAAATCGAATACACCTCGGTGGGGATCTTGACATCTTGGTAAAGATAGGGGCTGAGGTTATTCTGCGAACAAGAAGGTTCATAGGACCCCAGGGAAGCGTGTAACCGCATCGCGAACGTTCCTTGATAGTGTTCCAAAGAGGAGCGCCGATATGCTAACGGTTCCCCCGCCTTCCAGTATTCGAAGACCGTATCCGGGTTGCCCTCAAAGCTGGGGATGTTGATCAATTCCTCACATTCGATCAATCCCGGCGGCCGCGGCGGCGCGCCAGTCCCTACTTCAGAGCCGCGACAGACGCGGAAATCATCGACGATGCCGACGCCGTACTTGTTATTATTGTACGAAGCTTGCGCAATCCCGATCAGCCCTAAATCTTTAGGCGCCGTGTGCGTCCCATAACCACCTTCCCAATCACTACCCTCTGGATCGCTGGCGTAGGAGGTATAGTAGCCATAGGTATTTCCTTCGCGCGTAATCCTGACCCAGATAGGTAAGTTGACTTGGTAATCATTGGAGCCGGCAACGCGGCCCGCGCCGCCATTATAATAATCGCGATAGGCGGCCTGCTCAGCTGCCGGATCATCCGCATGGGTAATCATATTCATTATATATGGGTCACGGCCATTGGTACCTTCGCGCACGTGCAATCCTATCTTAGCAAATTGGTTCGTGTCCGGTTCATCGATGACTTTGAGCCGCGCATCAAAATCATCCTCCCACGGGAGGTAGATGTAGTAGAATTTATTGTCGCTGCTCCAAAGCGTGGCCCCTTTACTTGAGATCTCTAACGCGCCATTCTCGTTGACGCTTGTACTGCCATTGGCCGGGCCGATATTTTCTGTCTGCCACGCCGGATCCAACCCATCGTCGAAATCATCCTCGAAGCAGGTGGTGAAGGTGATTGGGCCAAAGGTGTTATTCTCCTCGTCCACTTCATCGATATAGTTGGTAGAATCGATCTGCGCCCAAAGTTTATTTTCTCCCAACTCGCTGACCTGCACTTCCATGGTCAATGTCTTGGAGGCCAACGGGCCAAATGTTTCCACCCACTGTTTCTCGCCGCCGATTTGGCCTACGTAGGGTTCACGGGCGAGGTGAGGATAAACATCCACATCGAACGGCCCGCCCGTGACTGTGACGGCCTTGGTGTTTGAGATCTCCACGGTGACGGCGGTTATCTCGCCCGTGGCGATCTCCTCCAAGGGCGTCCCCATTTGCACATCGGTGATGATCAAATCGGGCTTGGCCGGCTGGACAGAAATGTTAGAAGAATAAGCCACCAACGAGGTTGCCAGCCCACAGCCGCCTGTGGTATCGCTCACCAAACTATGGGATTCGATGCGGTATTCGCCTGCCGTGTTATCCGGCACTTGAACCTCAATATCTAAGAGATTCCACGTGTCAGGATCGACCGTCAAATCGGTCTGCAACTGTGCTGTGATGTCGACCGGCGACTCATCGGCGGTGGGGCTGGGACACCACCAGAGCGCGTAATCATTTGAATTCGGGTTATGATCGCGCAGATGGACGCCGATCACATCCAACGGCTCCGGCTTATGGTTCACGACAATGATATACGGCCCGCCAACCTCCCACTCCTTGATGGCGGTATCGAAGGCTTCCTCGGCGTCCTGATCGCCATTAGCGTTGTCATCCGCCCAGACGGTGATATTTGCGACCGTCGGCTCATTCGCATAGATTGTCGCGCTAGCTTCTCCTTGGTTGTCGGTCATCACTGTCACTTCCTGGTTCGTGCCGTCGCCGCCATAACTAAAATCGCCGTTATCGGTGCTGAAAATAATCGGCGCCCCCGCGATATCCTGCGTTCCCTCTGAGAGATGCGCTACGATCTCATGGGCGCGATCATCCGGTAGCTGATTGACGGCGCTTTCGAAGTTCAACACCAATTCCCGAGGCGCCGGTGTGGGCGACGGCCCTGGGGTTGGGGTGTCATCCGGCGGATCCGGAGGCGGCGGATCTCCGCCTTCCGGCGGCGCGACCGGCGTGATAGGACGCGGCGTCGGCGGAAGCTGCGAGCCTAATCCCGTCTCCACGCCCTCGTTGATCATCTCAAAATCGCTATCCACTTCGACGTGCGCCCAAGGAAAGACCGTGCTATAAAACATCAACTCAACGTTGTGAATCACCTGGACGCGCACCGGCAGGCCGGGCAATCCCGGCTGATCAATCTGCTCCGGCTCATCGTAGCCCTGAAACCCCCACACACGCACCCCGAACATCCCTGGGGTGTCCAAATGCGTGCTGATGCAATCTTCTTCCAGACAAGGCGCCGAGATGCGCAACCCAGTAGCCGCGTCCTGCGCCCGCTGTTTGATCAACGCTACGCGCCGCTCATAATAATCTGTGTCGCTCTCCGACCCGCCGCCTTGAGGGCACATCGGCCAACTCTGATTATCCTCGCCGAGACATTGACCTTGCACCGGTTGATAGGTCACAGCAAAACGCGCCGCCTCGCGGGCGGCGTGATTGACTGCCAAATAGCCTTGCACCACCATGGCGCCATCAATGATCGTCGCAAATAATAAAAGCAATATGGGAAGAACAAGCGCAAACTCGACCAATGCCTGTCCCGGTTTATTTAGGCGCATATTACCCTTCCTCCGTAATCTTACTTGATAAAGTGACCTTTCAATCACTTAACTTTGGATTATAAAAGACGCTTGCAAAATGTCAAACAAAAAGGTTTAAAAATCGTTAGGAGTTATGATATTTGCTTCTACTTACTATATCGCGTCACCCCCACCTGCGGTTACGTCGACTTTTGGGATTTATCTCGATAGCGCTCGATAGCGAGACAAATTCCTGGAGAGACAAGAATTCGCCGTATCTGGACGGCTATTTTAAGCGATATATAATATGAGGGTGCCAGGGAAATCCCTTTGATACAATATCACATTTAATCATCAAAACCTCACACCCTAAAACTATGCACCCTCCTGAAGAAGAGCGCGAGTTAATTCAGTACGCCAAAACAGGAGATCAAGCCGCCTTGAGCGATCTCTATGAATGCTACGTCGATGAAATCTACCGCTTCCTCTTCTATCGCACCGGCGACGAGATGGTCGCAGAGGATCTGACGGCGACGGTCTTCACGCAGATGATCACCGGTCTGCCCAAATACGAGGAGCGCGGGTTGCCCTTTGGCGCGTGGCTCTTTCGCATTGCGCGCTCGCGGCTGGCCGATTATTGGCGCGGCGTCGAGCGGCGAGAACGACGTCAGGCCCAGATCAAGCAGCGCGAGGCTTTGCAGATCGATATGACCTCGCATCCGCTGGAGGAGCGCTTTGATCACGCGGGCCTGCAACAGGCCTTTGAATATCTCACCGACGCCGAGCGCGAGGTGGTGTTGCTACGATTTGCCGGCGGGCTGAGCAACAAGGAGATCGCCGCCGTGACCCACAGTAATCACAATGCGGTGAAGAGTATGATGTTCCGCGCTTTGAAGAAGTTGCGTAAGATCTTGGAGCGCAAGGCATCATTTGCAGGGGGGAATGATTGATGAAAAAACAGAAGGATAACCAACAGCCACAGGATTCATTTGCCGATCTGAGCATTTTTCTGACAGACACGCTCGTCGAGGGCGCGAAGGTCTCGCCAGAAGCTCGACGCCGCATCTGGCAGCAGGCCGCCGCGCCCCAGCTATCCCCCGCGGCGCAACAACGTCGCCCCAGGTTTCGCTGGGCGTTCGTCTTCACCACCATCGCTATCCTGATGGGAATGATGAGCGGCTACGTGGGGGCCGTGCTGGCCTCCGGCTCCGCCGTCCCCGGCGATCCCCTCTACGAGTTGGAGCGCCAGGTCGAAGAGGTGTGGCTCTCGCTCACGCCCTCCGATAAGCGCAGCGAGGTGCAGTTGGTTCTGTTGGAGCGGCGGATCTACGAGGCGCGCGCGCTGCTCCAGGCCGATCGGGTGGCGCCAGCCGGCCTCTTCCAGGAGATCGATCTGCTCTTCGTGGCCGTCACGGAGGATGGGTTGGATGAAGCGACGCTCCTTTCGCACCTCACGGACTATCGCGACATCCTCCATAACCTGGCGACCCAACATCCCGCCGACCGCGTTCTGCGCGATGCGCTCCGCACGGCCAACACTGTCGTCGAATCTCTGGGCGGATCGCCCAGACCACTACCCGATCCCCCAGACTAGCTGGGTATCCTTTATCATCCTGAGCGAGCCTGCGACCCTACATCGCAGGCTCGCTTTTTGGTTGTCTTTAAACCACATCCCAGTACAATCTATCTTACTCTTGCGAATGCGTAAGGTGAAATGCACTTAAACACAGACTCAAGCGACCTTTAAGGTGAAGGCTCATGTGGGTAAATAGGTGAAATAGCTTGAGTATGAGAGACTCGCCGGGTGGCCGGGCAGTGAACTACCCGTCTGAAAGCTAAAGTCGGCTAAAGACCGACTCAATGCCGGGCATCCTCATCCATGCCAGTCGGCTT
>JBKHCQ010000051.1:0-12895 GCA_046541755.1 Anaerolineales bacterium
CTATGGCGCTCTCCAGACATTGATTTCCGTTTACAAGCATACAACAACCATCATAAGCCATATTATACCCGAAAGCGCGCCAGTCGATAAAAGATGTAGGGTCGTTTGAATTTCGCCGGACAAATCCCCGGACAGCTCTAAAAGCAGCGAAGATGTGCGCGTTTGTGGGGATCACAACCTTTTTTACGTCGTTATTAGGTTGTGGATAGGGGCGCAATAGCGCTTGACGATCGGCCCTGGCGAATTTCTGAAAATCCGGTTCTCTTAGGCCTATTTTCAGTTAGAGAGACCTAACAAACAGTACTAAATTCCTATTGCGGTTTAGCCGTTAATGTATTAACATGTAGGCAAGTTGGTAATAGACAGATTGTTAAATTAAATAGCTAAGGAGGCATTGAAATGTTGTATCTACCACGAGAAGAAGGACAGGGTTTGGTTGAGTACGCGCTCATCTTGGTCTTGGTTGCAGTCGTCGTTATTGCGGTTCTGACCCTCTTGGGGCCGGCAATCGCCGACATCTTCAGCGAGATCATTGGTGAGTTGGGCGGCTAGTTCCAATTACAACTGATGATAAAGCGCAAATCCCCGCACAATGTGCGGGGATTTCGCTTTTTAGGGGATGGGTCTTTTGGATTTTGCCGGCATTCCCCTAAGCTGCCCTAAAAGCAGTGCAGATATGCGTGTTGGTGGGGATCACAGACCTTTTTTACGTCATTACTTTTTACGTCATTACTAGGTTACAGGTGGGGATAGCATCATTGCACCCGGCGAACTCCTGAAGAACCTAGGGGATTTGTTAGCCAACGTCAGGTTTGAGAATTCAAATAGTACCTTTTTCCTATTGATTGATTTTAGTTAGAACGCTATAATTAGGTTGGCGTTTGGTAAGGAGACCCGCCCTCCTATCAAATTAGCCATTGGTTACCCTCCTTTCGCAAAAACACGCCTCTTCAGAGGCGTGTTTTTGTTTGGAGAATTAACGCGGCCAATTCAGGCAACTAACAGGCGCCGACAGCCATCGCAGTAGGCCTCTTCCTCTTTTTCAACTTTGATGCACGTCGCGCGGAGGACTTTGACCCCACACAGGCCACATATATCGCCCCGGAGTGAAGAGACTGGCGTGCCGCCGGTTCGCGGCCAGAGGTACTCATAGGATTCCAGGGCGCTTTTGGGAATTCCCGCGCGCAGCGCATCGCGCTCCTCCTGCAAATCACGACGGTGAGCCAGCAGTTGGTCGCGTTCCGCCTCGAGAGATTGTTGCGTCGCCTCCCACGCGGTTTGGGCCGCCGCCATCGACTCTTGAGCTGCCGCCTGCGTCGCCTCGGCCTCCTCGCGCGCGATCATCGCCTCTAGTAGCGTATCCTCAAGGATAATTTTCCGCTCGCGCAGGGATTTGGCCTCCGCCTGTAGATCCGCCAATTCTCGCGGATTTCTAACCTTCCCTCCATAGAGACGCTGCCTGCTACGCTCTAACTTGGTTTCGACTTGCTGCAATTTGAACTCGATGTCTTTCTGCGTCTTCTGTGCTCGCTCCATCACTTGGATACTCCGCTTCAACATCGCCTGCGCTTCTCGCACCTCCGAGTTGTCCTGGAGACGGCGCGTGATATCATCCAAGCGCTCTGCAATTTCTTCCAATTCGTGATCGATTTCTTGAAGTCGAACGAGGTCTTGAGGCCAAGCCATAATGTCCCTCCATTGTTTGACTCTGTGTTTGATTCTGTTCTACTGACTCCACTGAAAAAAGCTAAAGGGCTCGCAAAGTCGCCAAGACGCTAAGGAAAAAATAAGGTAAAGGTTAATTTTGGTGATCAGAGACGGCGATGGGATGAATAAAATTAAGCCAAACCTTAAAAATCTTGGCGACTTTGCGTCTTAACGTGAGATAGTCCCCCTCTTTCAGGTGAGTCTTCTACTCTGATAAGACTCTACTGAAAGAACTCTAAAAATCCGATTTTTTAGAAATTTACTACTAGATGTAGGTTTTTCGCGCGTGAATTTCATAATGTAGTAGGTTGCGTGCGTAAAAATCGGATTTTGACCTTTTTTCAGGGGAATCTGATAAAGAAACGAAGCTTCTGGACTGTGACCACTAGTAAAACACGGGACCCGCAGGTCCCGTGTCTGTCTCATGCCGCATCGGAGGCGACGTTGCCCGGCCGATGCCGGAAGAATAGTACTATTCCAGCCAAGATAAAGAAGAGTATCGCAACCAGTTGGGCCGCCGCTAAGGGGGTTCCCGTGATCATCCAGGCATCTGGACGCAGCATTTCCGTAAAAAATCGAATGACAGCATAGCCCATCAGATAGCCGAGCAAGAGATCTCCCTCTTTGAGTTTTTTACGATAGCGCGTGGCGATCCATAACAAGCCCAAACATAGGAGCAAAGCCGCCAAAGATTCATAAAGAAAGGTGGGGTGGAAAAGCGTCTCCGGCGGATACTGGCTCATATCGTGATAGGGCGGGAAGCGGTGTTGCTGGGGGATCTGCAAGCCCCAGGGCCGGGTCGTGGGCGGCCCATACAGCTCGCGATTCATGTAGTTGCCCCAGCGCCCAATCGCCTGCCCGATGGCCATGCCCGGCGCGGCGAAATCCAACCACTTGAGCACGCGAAGATGCTCCAAGCGACAATAGAGCGCGACGCCTAACGCGCCGCCGATCACGGCCCCGAAGATGCCCAATCCGCCCTTCCAGATGTAGAACATCTCGATGGGATTCTCTTTGTAGTACGCCCAACCCAGGAGTCCGCCGCGCGGCTGCGAGACGACGTGGTAAATTCGGGCGCCGATGACGCCCAGGACGACGGCAAATAAGAGCATATCCCAAATGCGATCTGGATCCTCGTCCGCCCGCTTCGCTAAGTATCCGGCCACCTGCGCACCGAGCACAATGCCGGTGACGATCAGGAGGCCGTACCAGTGAATGGCAAATGGCCCGATTTCCACAAGTGTAGACCCCGATGGTGGTGTCATATCGTCATTCCCCTCCTCTATTCAAGATACCCTAACCGACGCAATCGCTCGCGAACGCGCCGGTTGCTGTCCAGATCGATGCCGGCGCCGGATGCCTGCTGCGATCCCCGCGACGCGGCCTCCGCCACGACGCTCTTGAGCGTCCGGTCGAGCCGGGCGGCCACATCAGGATACGCTGCGATGCGATTATCCAACTCCGTCGGGTCTGCCGTGATGTCGAACAGCTCCGTCGGTGTGTCATCCACGGTGACGAGCTTGTAAGGCGCGGTTGCATCATAGATCGCGCGGCGCACGGCGCGGCACCGGAAAGCGTCGATGGCCTCAACGTTCCGGCCTTCCATCAGCTTGAGCAGGGTGATGGGCGGGAAAGCCTCCGCCCAGACCAAGTCTTCCACTGACGAAGCGCCCGAAGTAGCTCCTCGCAGGCTCAACGCGGCGATAGCTTCTTTTTCCTCGTCATCCCGCGCCGCGCCTCTAGCCGCTTGCACAATGGTGTGGAAAATCCGCCGCGTGGAGATGGGCGCGGCGACGCGCGCCCCGGCCTCATAGTCATAGCGCGCGGGATAGCGGACGATCAACGGCACGCGGATCAGATCCTCGTAGGTGACGAGGGAATGGCCAACGTATCCGTGATGATCCAAGCCCTCACCGTGATCGCTGGTGATGATGACCAGAGTCTGATCCCGCACCTCCGGCTCATCCAGCCACGCGAAGAGCGAGCGCAGGAGGTGATCCTCGTAGGCGACTTCCGCATCGTACATCTCGTTCAGCACGCGATGTTGCAGATCGGAGAATGGCTCTATGACGGGCGTGATCCAATCGTAGGTCTGATGATTGAAAGCGTGCATAAAATCGCGCGCCGCGCGCTCCTGATGATAACTCGGCGCGAATTTCCGGCTGAATTGGGGCGGCGGGTTGTACGGCAGATGGGTCTCCATCAAATTGAGATAGGCGAAGAGCGGCGGCGCGTCCTCCTGCTCGTGATAGGCGCGCAGGTAGCCCACAAAATCCTCAATCGAGCGGGTCGTGTTCCCTTTGAAGTTGATGTTGCGCTCCCAGAACGAGACCAGCCAGGGGCGCATCATCAAGCCCAAGAGGAAATCGTTCTGAGTGAAGACGGCCTGGATGGGGCCGTTCAAACTGCGCACCTGCTCCTTGAGCCATGCGACGGCAGTCTCCAGCCAATCGTCGACGCGCTCGTGACGGCGCAAGAGCCGAGGGCGCGTGGGCAGAATGCCACCGTAGTTATAGAAGCTCCCAAATCCACGATCCAGGTCGTTTTCCACAACGCCGAGCAGGGGATTGTTGCAGAAGCCGACCGTCGTGTAGCCGGCCTCGGTCAGGCGCTCCGCTACGGTGCGTTGCTCGGCGGCGTGGCGGTCGTAGATCTGGGTCGTGCCGTGGGTGGAGGGAAATTCGCCGGTGAAGAGGGAGCCGTGGGCGGGGATCGTCCACTGCGCCGGGGAGATCGCGCGCTCGAAGAGCACGCTCTGCGCGGCGAATGCATCCAGATGGGGCGTGGTGGCCGCGCGATGGCCGTAGCACGAGAGCCGGTCGGCGCGCAAGGTGTCTAAGACGATGAGTAAGATATTCGGCCGGTTGGCCTTCAGCCGCGTCATCTTCATCATTATGGGTTATTGACCGGCCAGGCCCGCTTTTTTCCAGGGCTGATATTGGATCATCAAGAAGAGCGCGCCCAAGATCACAAAGGCCAGCGCCAACGGCTGCGCCGATGTCCCGTCGGTGCGAAGGTAATCCATAAAGAAGCGAATAGCTGAGTACCCGACTAAATAGAGCACCATCAGCGTGCCATCCTTCAAACGCTCGGAGTGACGCTTGGCCAACCACATCAGCGCCAAGCAGATGGCCAAATTCCCCAGTGATTCATAGAGGAACGCGGGATGAAAGCGCGTGCTCGGCGGATATTGCTGCATATCGTTATAGGGCGGAATGCGATAGGCAGGCGGGATCTCTAATCCCCAGGGCAAGGTGGTGGGCGGGCCGTACAGCTCGCGGTTGATGAAATTCCCCCAGCGCCCGATCCCGTGGCCCAGCGCCATCCCCGGCGCGGCGAAATCCAACAACTGCAATGTGGAGATCTTGTAGAACGTCGAATAGAGCAACACGCCCAAAGCGCCGCCGATGATCGCGCCGTAGATGCGCAGGCCGCCCTCCCAGATCATCAGGGCTTGGGTCAGATGCTCGCGATAGTAGGCCCAGTGCGGCGGGGCGACCACGTACTCGATGCGCGCGCCGATGATGCCGCCGATCACGGCGAAGAGCAGCATATCCCACACCCGCTCCGGATCGACGCCGGCGCGCTCGGCCAGGTGGGCGGCGACCATCGCGCCCAAAAAGATGCCCGTCACGACTAAGAGACCATACCAGTAGATGGTCAGGGAGCCAATTTGGATGAGAATCGGATCAACAGGTGGGGTCATTGGGTTATACCTCCAGAAGTTTGGTTACTATTCGCGTTTTCTGTTTCCGCAAATTTTTCTTCGATCATTGCCTGGGCGTCGTCCAGGTATTCGCTGATATTCACGTAAGCAAATCCCACAACGCCCAGCCCGAAGAAGGCGCCGGTGATCAGGCGCGAGAGGGGCGTCGCCTCGTAAGGTTGAGCCAAGAGATCGGGGAAGAGCGACCAGATGATCTTGGTGAGCAATTGAAGGCCGCCGTCTATGCCCATCGGGACGACGCCCACAAGCACGTAGCCCCACATCGGCAGGGAGGGGATGTTGCGCCGGCGCCGCAGCCAGGCGTAGACCAGCCCGGCGATGAAGATCGCGCCATAGATGGCGACGCAGCGCTGACAGAGGGCGATCTTATAACCGATCTCGGCGTTGCCCACGAACGCTCGCAGTTGATTCATCTCCACGATGGAATCGGGGATGGCATAGGGATAGGTGGCGTGCGAGCCGAAGAGGAACCACGAGCGGAAGGGGTACTGATGGCAGAAGGGGGCGTAAAAGTGATAGAGACCCCGGCCCAACTGGGGCATCCCCCAGTGCATCGCGAGCGGGGCCAAAAATGCGCCGATGAAATACAAACCGGCCAGCGTATTGACGATGGCGAGCCAGTGGCGCGCCATCCAATACGCCCCGCGATTCAGGCGCACGGCCCAATCGCGCTTGGCCGAGGGCGGCGCGGCCGCCTCGTCCGCCGGGCGCGAGGTGAGCCGCCGCTCAGCCTCGGCCAGGATGTACTCGGTGGTATCGGTGGGCGCGGAGGAAGAGGACGATCCAGAAGCAGCGTTCTCGCTCAAATCCCCAGATCCCATCCGATGCCTCGCAATTCTAACCACCCACCGATCACGCCAAAGCTATCGGTGATCAATACCACGCCGACGACCAGCAAAATCGCGCCGCTGATCTTTTGGATAAGGGGCAAATACCGCCCGATGCGGCGTAAATACACGCCCATCTGATCGATCAGAAGCGCCGCGATCATAAAGGGTACGCCGATGCCGGCGGAGTAGACGGCTAACAGCCACGCGCCGCGCGCGGCCGTGCTCTGCTCCGCGCTGAGCACCAAGATGGACGAGAGCGCCGGCCCAACGCAGGGCGTCCACCCCGACGCGAAGACCATCCCGATCAACAGGGAGGATAAGAAGCCCCACTCCCGTTTGCCCTGCCACTGTAATTTAGCATCCTGATAGAGCAAGGGCATGTTTAAGACGCCCATCAGGCTGAGGCCAAAGAAGACAATGATCACGCCGCCGATGTAGCGTAGCCACGGGCCGCGCAGAAATTGCCCCACCGCCCCGGCCACCGTCCCCAACCATATGAAGATTATGCTGAAGCCCAGGACGAAGAAGAAAGCGTGTGCAACGACCAGACCACGATCCCTGATCGAGCGTTGCTCGCCGTCCGTTTTAGATTGCGGTTGCGTCACCGCAAAACCGCTCAAATAACCCAAATAGGCCGGCGCCAACGGCAGCACACACGGCGCCAAAAAGGATGCCAATCCGGCTAAAAAGGCTATGCCCACACTAATATCTACTGTAAACACAATATCTCCTCAAAAAATAGGCAAATCAACAAATAGCAAAACCTCAGCACCTCTCTGCGGTGAGCGTCTCGTTAGTCAAAGGTCTTTAAAATTCGCTTTGCGCTGCGGATTATACCACGTCGAGGATGAAAATTCAACGTTTTGGAGGCGGTGAGGCGATGAGGCAATGATAATTGCTATCCCGGCGCGGTGACAACTATATTCAAGATCGCTTCAGCCCCACGACCTCGTAGATGGTCTCCGGCTCCGCCTGGCCCTTGATCGACACCTGCGGGCGCGGCTTGACCTCCACCCAATCCCGCGCGTGATCGTAGGTCGTCCGGCAGATCAAGATCGTATTGGGGGGCGCGATCTCCTGGAGGAGATGGCCTTTATTGACCGTGTGCCCGATCGCGGTGTAGTTGACGACGTGCTGTGTGCCCAGGTTGCCGACAATCGCTTCGCCCGTCGCGATGCCGATGCCAAAGGCGATCTGTTGCTCCGGCGGGAGTTGCTGATGGACGCGGTAGGTGCTACGAAGAATGCGATAAGCCGCGCGAATCGCGCGCAGCGCGTGATCCTTCTGAGGGAGCGGCGCGTTGAAGAAGGCCATCGCCTCGTCGCCCATGAATTTATCCAACGTGCCCTCCTCCTTGAGGATCGCGTCGGCGGCGATGGCCAAATAGCGATTGATCACCCCCATTAAAACCTCCGGCTGAGCGCTGGCGCTGAAACTCGTGAAGCCCCGCAGATCGGCGAAGAGCACCGAGATCATCTGGCGCTGACCGCCAGGCTCGACGCTCTCCGGGTGCGCCAGGATACGCTCGACGACCGGCGGCGCGACGTAGTGCTCGAAGAGGTTGCGCAGTTGCTGCTTTTCCCGCTGCCGGCGCTCATCCAACTCCTCGATCAGCCGCGAGTTCTCGATGGCAATGGCGGCGTAATCGCCCAACATGTGCAACAGCTTGCGGTCGCGGTCGGTGAAGGGATTGCGGTTATCTTTGTTGCTGACCACCAGGAAGCCGATGTTATCCTCGCCGACGTTAAGTTGCGTCTGCACCATCAAACGTCCGGTCTGCGTGTACATCGTCTGCGATTCGTCCATCTCGGCGTAGGCGTTGCCCTGGCGCTGGCGTCGCACGGTGATTTCCGGGCGCCCGGTCTGCGGATCGCGCAGGATCAACTGCCCGCTCGCCGCGCCGGTAAGGTAGAGCGCCGCCTCGACGATGCGGTCGAGCAGCTTCTCGCGCGCTTTCAACGACGTCACGGCCTTACTGATGTGGTAGAGGGTGTCTAGCTCTTTGAGGCTCTGGGTCAATTCGGCGTTGGTCTTTTTCAAGCGCACGGAGGTCTTCTTCAATTGGATGAAGAGCGCCTCGCGTTCCTGCTCCAAGCGCGTGATTTGGAGCACGTGCTCGACGGCATCGAGCAACTCCTCGACGCCGAAGGGCTTCGCCACATAATCCCGCACGCCCAGGCGGAAGGTATCCACCGCCACCGACTCCGAGCCATAGGAGGTAATCATAATCACGGGGATGAAGATGTTGCGCTCCTTGAGCACCTTCAGTACCTGGAGGCCGTTCATGCGAGGCATCTCATAATCCAAGAGGATCAGATCGGGATAGACTTCTAAAGCCATCTTGAGGCCAGACGCGCCATCCGATGCCGTCGAGACCTGATAACCCGCCGGCTCCAGCACAGAACTCCGCGTGAATTCGCGAATCCCCTCGCTGTCATCGATGACCAGAATGTGAATATCTTGCGGCTCGATAGCTTCTCGCGTCCGGCTCTCGCCGCCAACGGTATGGATTGGACGTTCGGGCACACTTTTCAAGTCCCCCGAACGTTGCCTGGGATGATATGACATGGCCTCTATTCTAATAATTTCCTAAAATAAAGCAAAAGCCTATCTCTATTACTGCCTACGTGACGGTTTTAGGGTCTATCTCAGCGGATTAAGCAAATAGAGCAGATGTGTGATCTGTGCGATCCGTGAAAATCCGTGAGCTGTTTTCAAAAAGTGTCCGGTAGATAGTCTCTATTACTCCCCCTCTGGAGCGTCGGCGACCAAGGCAAGTTGGCGCTGATAGAGTTGACTGTAGACGCCGCCGAGCGCCAGCAACTCCGCGTGATCCCCCACCTCGCGGATGCGGCCCCCCTCCAGCGCGATGATCTTATCGGCGTTGCGGATGGTGCTGAGGCGATGAGCGATCACCAGCGCCGTGCGGCCCTTCAGCACCTCATCGAGCGCCTGCTGGATGAGGTACTCCGCCTCCGCGTCCACCGACGAGGTCGCCTCGTCCAAAATCAGGATGCGGGGATCAGCAAGGATGGCGCGGGCCAGCGCCAGTCGCTGCTTCTGGCCGCCGCTGAGCCGCACGCCCCGCTCTCCGATCTGGGTGTCGTAGCCCTGGGGCAGATCGGTGATGAAATCGTGCGCGTAGGCCGCTTTCGCCGCCGCGATTATCTCCTCCTCCGGCGCATCGGGGTTGCCGTAGCAGATATTATCGCGCACGGTCGTATTGAACAAGAAGGTATCCTGCAAGACCACGGCGACGTGCCGGCGTAGCGATTGGAGTTGCACCGTTCGCAGGTCGTGATCATCGACCAGCACCCGACCGCGCAGCGGATCGTAGAAGCGGCAGAGCAGATTGGCGATGCTGGTCTTGCCGGCCCCGCTCGGCCCGACGAGCGCGACGACCTCGCCCGGCCCGACGTGGAACGTGACGTCGCGGAGCACCACCTGCTGCTCGTCGTCCGCGTCGCGATAGCGGAAATCGACGTGCTCGAAGCGCACATCGCCTTTGACTTCATCTTCCACTTCACCCAACGCCACAGCGTCCGGCGCATCTTGGATATCAGGCTCGGTATCCAACAGCTCGAAGATCCGCTCGGCGGCGGCCATTGCTTGCTGGATGATGTTGTCCACTTCGGTAAGACGGCGCAGCGGCTCGTAGAATGAGGTGATGTAGGCTAAAAACGCGATCAACGTGCCCAACGTGATTTCGCCGCGCACGACCAGCCACGCGCCGGCGCCAAATATCAGCACGTTCCCCAACGCGGCGAAGAAGTGAAGCGCGGAGAAGAATGTGGACCACGCCCAGACGCTGCGGACGCGATCCTCGTAGTAGCGCGAGCTGGTTGAGTGGAATTGATTCAGCTCCAGCGACTCCTGGTTGAAGACCTGAATGACGCGGATACCGGTCAGGTTATCTTGCAAGCGCGCGTTGATATCGCCCAACCGGTCGCGGGCCTGGCGATAGATGGGCCGCACGCGCTGATTGAAGACGCGCAAGATCCCAACGATCACGGGCAGCGGCAGCAGCACCACAAGCGCCAGTCGCCACTCCAGCGCGAAGAGCACGCCGGTCGCGCCCAGCAGACGCAACAGATCGACGGTGGTCAACGTGACGCCGTGGATGATGAATTTCTCCAGCGCGTCCACGTCGTTGGTGACGCGGGACATCAGCTCCCCGGTCGAGGTGTCCTCGAAGAACGAGAGCGAGAGGCGTTGCAGATGCCCGTAGAGGCTGACGCGCAAATCCAAAATAAAGCGCGCGCCCAATACGTGGCGCAGATACGAATCGATGAAGTTGACCACCTGCAACGATCCATAGATGCCCACCAATATGGCGATGAAGCGCCCCAATTGGGAAAGGTCCCCCACGGCGATGACGCTATCGATGATTTCGCGCTGGAAAAGGGGCGGCAGCAGGCTCAAAACCGTTCTGAGAATCAACACCACGCCAATGACAATCAGCCACTTCCAATAAGGGCGCACAAAGTGCAAAAGTCGTCGCAAAATGTTCATCAGATAGTCCTTAATCCTAACCTTGCGAAGGTTGCTTAAGTGATCTCAAAAAGTTCATACTATGTGCAGCGAAAAGGTTGATCTGTTGACCAAAACTCTTGTTACCCTTCGCAAAGGTTCTGTCTTTAGTCGGGTAGTCAAAGACCTGGCGTCTGCATATTCTGATGTACCAGTCGTTCCAACATCGTCACGACCTCGCCCAAGGCCACGACCAGCGGGCTGTCCGTCTTCTCTTGGAGGATGCGCGTCATCTCGCGATAGTACCAGAGCGTGCCCTCGCGGCCGCCGCTGAAGCGCGACCAGAGGGATTCGCCCAGGCGGCGATAGTCGCGCAGGATGCTGCGGGCGTTGTGGAGCTTGTCCGCCGCCTCCACGCGGATCACGGCGGGGGAAGCGGCGGACAGCGAGGCCAAGTAGCGCTCCTTGCGCGCGCGCCACGGCGGCTTAGGGATGGTCTCCGCATCGGAGCAGCCATCCACAATCGCGGCGACGCGCTCGCCGAAGCGCCGCCGGATCTCGGCGCGAACCTCCGCCCCACCCTGGTCTTCGATGGCGTCATGCAGCAGCGCGGCGATGGCCTCGTCCTCGTCGCCGCCGTCCTCGAGCACCAGCGCCGCCACGCTCATCAGATGCGCGAAGTAGGGCGTCGCGCTCCCTTTCCGCGTCTGGTCGGCGTGCAATCGCAGGGCATAGATCAAAGCCGCTTCAAAGCGCCGGGTCAGTAGATCGTCATCAACATCTGTTGGCATCGGGGCCTCCAGTCTTTCCAGATATGACAAAAGAAAACCGCCCACGTCATCCAGCCTGAGGGCGATATTCTTCCTACTCTATCACTGATGCTTTAGGTTGCAAATGAACGATGTTTCACTTTATGGAAAGTAAGAGTTTCGCGGAGTTTTTCCCAGAGCTACACAGAGAAATTTACCTCTCCGTGCCCCTCTGCGCCTTCTCTGTGAAGCTCTCTGTGTTAAAATTGATCCGCTCTACCTGCTGATCCAAATAGATCTCAAAAATACTCCTGCTATTTTTCTTCTCGATAGATCTATGCCTCAAGAATGAACCAGACGTGGCAATTGCGGTGGAATTGCCCGCGTTGGAATCCGCGGAGGATGGTTTCTTGCACCTCGAAGCCGGCCTCGACGAAGAAGCGCTGCCACGTCCGCACGGATTTGAAGTCGAACGGGAAGTCCATCTCCAGCAGGCCCTGGGCGAGCGCGTTCGCGAAGTAGTCCAGGAACATCGTGTAGCGGAGTTGATCCGCCGCCGAGAGCGCGCGAAAGGCGCGCAACTGTTCGGCATCGGCCAGGCGCTCCTCCGGGGCGGGCAGATCCGCCGGGATGTCGTAGCTGTCCTCTTCGATCACGACCCGCCGCCCGACGCGGCGCAGCTCTGCGCAGAGCGCGTCCAAATCCGCCGGCGCGACGTGATGGAGCACCGTCATCGCGAGCACCGTGTCGAAGCTGTCGTCGGGATAGGGAATGCGCCGGGCGTCGGTCATCGGGCGGAAGGGCAGCGAGTGCGCCGCCGGATCGCGATAGTCCATCACGTCCGTGAGCATCACATCGTAGCCTTCCTGCGCCAACAAGCGCGCCAGCAGGCCGTTGCCGCAGCCCAAATCCAACACGCGATGCCCGATCAGCCAGGGTTGCAGGCGCTGGAAGCGGCGCTGCGGCTTGAAGTTCCGCTTGTAATCGGCGTAGACGCGGCTGAACCAGAAGTCCGGGTCGGACTTGCGGAACACATCGTGGGTCAAGCACTGGATCGCGGCGCGCAAGGCCGCCTCATCGGCGCGAGCGCGCGCCAGCAGATCAAAGGCCGCCGAGAGCATGGCCTGCATCTCATCGCGGCGCTGCGCCGGCACACATTCCACGTAGCTCTCCGTGATGATCCGCCGCGCAAAGTCGAAGATGGTGTCGTTCGCCAGCAAATCCTGAAAACGCTCCGATTTTACAGGGGTCAAGTCCATTCGATCCTCCTTCAACATAGACGAAGTTTATGGATTGCGTCATGGTCACATCCAACGCAAGTTTGCACGCTCATATCGTTTAACGTATAATGATTTTAGAAGCCGTTTTATTCTACTCACCGGGTATGATTGGGGAAGCCCCCAAAAAAGCTG
>JBKHCQ010000052.1:0-12663 GCA_046541755.1 Anaerolineales bacterium
ATGAGTTATGTCAAGTTCGAATAGAAACGGCCTCTGTTTGATCAAAAATAAGGTGTTAATCTCCCGCGCTCAGGGCCTCCCCTAAGCACGAGCAGGAATTCTACCATCCCTCCCTTTTTTGTCAAGAGGGTATTTTGAGAGGGTATCAGCCATCTAATTGCTCTGGGTCTACGCCAGATGAGGAGGAGAGGAAGAGAAGAAAGGTCTGAATTTCAATGTCTCGGGGGGAAAATTAAAAACACCAGCACTCTTACTCTCTTGTACTACATCAATTAAAATGTAAAATGTTAATATATGGATACCATCGGGATGACTGTTTTAAGAAAAAATTCACAGACTGGAATCGATCAAGTCAACTAGAGTAACTTAAAACTGGAGGAGAGTCATGGTTAATTTTACCGAGCAATTAGATCGAATCGGAAGAAATATGATGACCACTTATCCCGGCAATAAGATCCGCCGCCTCTTTTTTAAGATACCTCTGATTCTCTGGCGACTGGGGCTGGGGCCAATTATCGGACATTACTTGGTGGTGCTCACTACGTGGGGACGTAAAAGCGGCTTGGCCCGCCATACAATGTTAGAATATTTCACCTGGCGGGGAAAAATTTACGTCATCTGCGCTTGGCCTCAATCGGATTGGTACAAAAATCTCACCGCCGATTCTCACGCGACGATCCAGACATGGCAAGGGGCGGAGCGAATGATAGCCAATCGGGTAATGGATGATGAGGAGTTGATGAAGATTCTCGATATGGTGCAGGAGCGGCAATCAAAGTTGATGGCATGGTACTTTGAAGATGAAGGCGTTCCGCCCACGCGCGAGGGTATCCTATCTTATAAAGAACGTTTCCATGTTGTGCGCTTCGATCCGACGATGGAATGTACTCCCTTGCCGCTACGCGTCGATTTGGCGTGGCTGTGGCCGGTGATGATGTTAGCAATGATGTTATTCGGGAAGCGACGTCAATCCGAGGAATAGATTCACTGCTGTCATCCGCGCGGATTATCGCGCGGATGATGATGTGATCGATCAAGCCATAGCAAGTTCTGCGACCTAACGAAGGATGGGGTCGGAAGAAGGATTTCGAAGGAGTAGGGATTATGTCTATCTGTAAGACTTGCCAAGGGGAATATACAATTGAAACCTGTTTATGCCCCAAATGTGAGGCACCTCTTCGCCGAGGCGAAGATTTTTGCCAGAACTGCCGCAGTGTGGTGGGCAAGAAACGACTCTGTCCTCGTTGTAAAAGTGATGTCATCGTGTGGGAGCAGGAAAATTTTTCGCTGGTAGAATTTATGAAGCGGTGGGGCGCCTTGGGCCTTTTGCCCAGCTTGGGAGCAGGGCTTGTTCTGTTGCTATGGGCGTCAAGAGCTACAACTATACATTATTTAATGACGATTTTCGGCATCGCTCTCTCGCAATTGATCATTATCCTGCTATATGTTCAACGGCTCCTCTGGCGCGAACATAAGTGGGCGGCTCAAATCTACGCTGCTAAATTTCCCTCACTCCCCTATTTGATTGGGATGATGTTTCTTGGGGGTGGTCTCTTAAGTGCGGTGGTCATCATTATGCAACAAAGATGGGAAGATCCGACGATCGGTTATCAGCTTGCTTTCGCCGGTAGTTATATCGTAATGTTGGCGCTCTTCACTGCGGGTTTCACTTTCTTGGCCATTCAAGATTACCTCAATCAATTGGAAGAGCGGGTTCCCCAACCTATTTTTGCTAATATAGAGAAATTACTCCAGGTGGTGTTGGATGCCGCCATTCGGACGCTCAATCTCTTAGATGATACAGAAAGCCAAGCCGCCGACACACATCCAGAGCACGTCACGGACCGGGCTTATGAGGTCATCGAGGCCAGCCGCATCCCTGAAAAAGGGGGGATCGACATTCTGTTACGGGAATATAAGCCATCCGCCGAGCCAGGCCCCCGGGAATGGGTTCGCGAGACGTGGCGCATCCAAGCGGATCGTTGGGGTCGAATTCAAGTTCTGCGTCCGGCGCGCACACCTCATCGCAGATAATAAGATCATCCGCAAGACCAACTTACACTTTACAAGAATCGAGGGTGTGGTATAATGGCACAACCTGTGGACGCTCTGCGTTCTCGGGTTTTATTTTTATAAAGGGGATTGTGTCTTTGGATTTCGCCGGACAACTCCTCGGGCAGACCTAAGAGCCGCGAGGAGTTGCACATTTGGGGGGATTACAGTCTTTTTTTGCTCGTTACTGAGTTACGGGCGAGGACGATTGCGCCCGACGAATTCCTGAAGAGCCAAGATTTGCAAATCAGCAAAGTTGAAAGTCGAAGTTGAAGGAAGGTAATTTTATGAATGAACAACCAGTCTACCTAACGCAAGAGGGCTATGAGACGTTAGAAGACGAACTGCATCACCTCAAGACCGTCCGCCGCAAGCAAGTGGCGGAACGATTGCATAATGCCCTCACGGAAGGGGAACTGATCGAAAACGCCGAACTGGAAGAGGCACGCCGCGAGCAATCTTTTGTCGAAGGGCGCATCATGGAAATCAAGAATATGTTGCGTCACGCCGTCATCATCGAGAAGTCGGCGGAGACTGGGCTGGTAACCTTGGGCGCTGATGTCACCGTCAAGGAGGCCGGTTCGGATACGTTGGAAGAATACCAAGTGGTGGGGTCGGCCGAGGCTAATCCAGCCAAGGGAAAAATCTCCAATGAATCTCCTCTGGGCAAGGCCTTAATGGGTAAAAAGGTGGGGGAAAAGGCCACGATTCACGCACCAGGCGGTGATATCACCTTTGAAATTATCGCCATCCATTAAAGATAGTTAGAGATAACCACATAATAATGCAGCGATGAATCTCAAGCCAGACAAGCCCATACGAAGGTGTATGGGCTTGTTTTATATCCCATATTTAGAGATGTACCAAGTAACCACGTGATC
Source organism: Anaerolineales bacterium (assembly GCA_046541755.1). Taxonomy (GTDB): domain Bacteria; phylum Chloroflexota; class Anaerolineae; order B4-G1; family SLSP01; genus JAAAOZ01. Next base: position 2,934 of record JBKHCQ010000052.1, read on the forward strand.
GAGGGCTGCCATAATGGAACTGAATGAACTTGAATTGCAACGCATAGAGAAATTACAGCGCTTACAAGAGGCGGGCGAGTCGCCTTATCCGCATCGAGCTACGCGCACGCACACCTCAGCGGGAGCAGCCGAGGCCTTCCAAGCCGCCGAAGCCGCCGATATCGAACCGCCGGAGGTCACCGTCGTCGGACGCCTGATCAGCATCCGGGTGATGGGCAAGATTGCCTTCGCCCACATCGAGGATGCCGATGGCAGGATTCAGCTCTTCCTGCGAAACAATGAACTGGATCAGAAGCGCTATGATCTCTTTAAGAAGGCTTTTGATTTGGGTGACTTCATCGAGGCGACGGGGCTGCTGATGCGCACTCGCACCGGCGAGATTAGCGTGCTGGTGCGGGGATTGCGGATGCTCGCCAAGGCCATCACCCCACTCCCTATCCCCAAGGAGTACACGGATGAGGCCGGCGAGGTCACGCGCTATGGCGCGTTCTCCGATGTGGAGGAGCGTTATCGACAGCGCTACGCCGATTTGGCGACAAATCCCCAGACGCGCGATATCTTCCGCACGCGATCCCGCACCATTAGCGCCTTGCGGGCGTGGTTGGATGCGGAGGACTACTTGGAGGTCGAGACGCCCATCCTGCAACCGATTTACGGCGGGGCCAACGCCCGGCCGTTCGTCACGCACCATAATCAGCTTAAGCAAGATCTCTACCTGCGGATTTCGTTCGAGCTATATCTCAAGCGCCTGCTTGTGGGAATGTACGAGCGGGTCTACGAGATCGGGCGCGATTTCCGCAATGAGGGCGTCTCCTACAAGCACAATCCGGAGTTCACTCAATTGGAACTCTATCGCGCGTACACGGATCTTGCGGGGATGATGAGCACCGCCGAGCAGATGATCGCCTCGGCGACGGAGCGGGTGCTGGGCACAACCACGATCCTGTATCAGGAGCACGACATCGATCTGACGCCGCCCTGGCGGCGCGTCTCGTTGCAAGAGGTCATCCAAGAAGGCGCGGGCATCGACTATCGCGCCTTCCCAGAGGCCGATGCGCTCCGTCAGGAGATGCGGGCGCGCGGCTATCAGGCGGATGACGATGCCACGTGGGGCCATCTGGTCGATAACTTACTTTCCGAGGTAGAGCCGACACTGATCCAGCCGACGTTTGTGCATACTTATCCGGTTGCGATCTCGCCGCTGGCCAAAAAATGCCCCGACGATCCCACGCACGTCGAGCGCTTCGAGCTATTCATTGGCGGTATGGAATTGGGCAACGCCTTCACCGAGCTGAATGATCCTTTCGAGCAGGAAAAGCGCTTTTTGGATCAAGGGCGCGCTTATGAGGCCGGCGACGAGGAGGCCCAACCAATGGATGAGGATTATTTGCGCGCGATGAAGTACGGGATGCCGCCCAATGGCGGCTTCGGGCTGGGCGTGGATCGCTTGGTGATGCTCTTCACGGATAGTCACTCAATCCGCGAGGTGCTGCTCTACCCGCACCTCCGTCCGCGCGAGTAGAGCGCAGAACCATCCAGCGAAACAACCTGCACAGAAAAGACCGCCCTCACGGGCGGTCTTTTTGGTATTTGATATGTGTGGCCCGACCAGCGGGCAGACCTCACAGCGAAGCTATACCTCAGCACCGACCGGCGCTGCCCGGTGTTGCTTCCACCAATCGAGGCCCCAGAGCCAGATCGCGCCCAGGCCCAGCAGCACGGTTCCCAGCTTGGTGACCCACCCCAGCACGGGGACGGCGGTGATCATGATGAAGATGATCACGCCTACCAACATCGGCCACCAACGATGCGATTCCGCCGGTGAGCGGAACGCACGGAAGGTCAAGCGCCCGGCCAGCAAGCTGAAGATGATGGCAGTGACGTAGCGCCACAGCAAACTGAAACTGAATCCGACCGTGCCGGTGAGCAGGCCGCCCAACGCAGCGAATCGACCGGCTAACTCGCCCAAGGTGATGAGACCGAAGACAGCCGCCAACAAAATCGTCGCTACAACTAACGCGAACATCACCGCGCCGAACATGACGATGGCAACTGCGCCCCATCCCAGGCTGGGCAGCGGCTCGGCCTCGATCCGCCGGGCCATCTTGTGGGTCCAATCGGGCGCCAGCCACATCATCACCGCGCCAATCAACAGGAAGGTGATCAAGCGGCGGATTTGTCGCAGGAGCCATCGCCCCACGATCATCAGCGCGGAAGGTGGCTTCTCCCTACCAGGCTTCCCCGCCTGCCCCTCTGCCTTGTCACGAACATATTGAGTGAAGTCGGTTTCCCCTGCGACGACGCCGCCCGGCACCTGCACGCTGGAATTGGCGGTATAGTTCAAATCGCCGCCGATGTTGGCATCCTCCGTCACGGTCAAACCGCCGGGAATCGATGGCACGCGCGGCAGTGTGGGCATAAAGGGGAAGCCAGGCGGCATCTGCTCACCCGGTTCGGTGCCGCCGACGTCCACCTTGGCATCGCCCGCAATCTCGCCAGAGATCTCCACCGCCGCACCGCCGATCTCCACATTGCCGCCGACCATGCCGGCCAGCAGCGCCTGATAACCGGCATAGAGCAGATCGCCGCCGACGCTGGCGCCTCCTCGATTCATCAAACTGTAGCCGGTGGCGATGACGTCATCCACCACCTCACCGTCAATCCTGAGCGCGTAGCCGGCGATCCGGGCATCGTCCTCCACGGTGCCCTGAATGTCAACGCTCTGCGCCGCCGCCAGGAGATCGCCCGCCACGGTGCCTTCAATGCGCACCGTACCACCGACGGCGATCACATCCCCCTCGACGGTGCCCTTTAGGATGAACTCCCCAGCGGCCACATAGAGATCGTCCTCGATTACCTCATCGGATTCGATGACGACGACATCCCCATCCCGGCCCTCGAACGCCCGCACGCCGGGCACAGCCAACGCGACGAGCAACAATACCAAACCAGTGAGCATCAGCCATTTGCGTGTGTTAAACTTCTCCATTCCTTTCCTTTCCTCCTCTTCAACGTCTACACTCCTACAATGATTAAGCAGATATAGGCAATGAACGCTCGAAGCGCTCTCGTGATTGCTTATAGTTCACTATATCAAACGATAGCACCGAGAATAGCAGACTTGCGTCATAGTCGATGACGAGTTCAGTTGGAAAAGTTGGGATTACGTTGGCTGATCCGATTGGATGTCGGGCATCATTTTATAATTCACCCTGGACCTCTGCCGTCAAGCGCTCGTAGAAGGCGACCATATAAGCGTGGCGTTCGGCAGCGATGGCCCGGCCCTCTGGAGTGTAGAGCCGATCTTTGATCCGCGAGAGTTTGACGACGAACTCGTGAACGGGCGTGTGCCGCTGCGGATCATCGCCCTCGTCCTCCCAGCGGGATAGATCAACCGCCGCGAGCGGCGCCCAGAGGCGCTGATTGTGCGCCCCGCCATAGGCGAACGCGCGCGCCACGCCAATCGCGCCGATGGCGTCCAGCTTATCGGCGTCGAAGAGCACCTGAGCTTCCAATGTGGTGGGCGCGGGATCGGTGCGGAAGCGATGCGCAGCGATGGCGTGCGTCACGGCGTCGATCATTGCCGGCGGATAATCGCGCGCGGTCAGCCACGACCGCGCGTGGGAGGCGGCAACCTGCGCGTGATCCAACTGTTGCGCGACCGCCTCCGCGCGCCCCCAATCGTGCAACAGCGCGGCGGTCCGCACCAGTTCCACATCCGCTCCCTCGGCCTGCGCGATGCGCTCCGCCAATGTCAGCACCCGCAGGATATGATCAAAGTCGTGGACGCTGTCCGCCTCACCGTAAAGTCGCCGTACCTCATCAATCTCTAATTGCACACGTCCTCTCTCTTTCAAAAAAAGCCATATAAAGCAACAAAAAAGCGAGCCATCCCGGCTCGCTGCCTGCTTCTTCCCCAAAATCTACGGCAAATAGACCAATGGATTGGTGGGGTAATCTTTATAACGAATCTCGAAATGCAGATGGGGGCCTGTAGAATTACCGGTGTTGCCCATCGCCCCGATCACTTCAGCTCCCTCAACTGCCTGCCCTTCGACAACGAAGATATTGCTCAGGTGCGCGTAGTACGTCTGATAACCGTTGGCGTGATCCAACACAATAAGATAACCATAGCCAATGTCCGTCCAGCCGGCGAAGCTCACGTAGCCCTTATCGGCGGCCCGAATAGCCGTGCCTTCTGACGATCCAATGTCAATGGCGCGATGCCCGTACCAATAGCCTTGGGTCAAGGCGCCATACGCGGGCCACCGGAAATATCCAGAGCCATTGACCTCCTCCGGCACCGGCCCCTCATAAGTTGTGACTTTCTTGGGTGTGTAGGGCTTCGTGCCATCGGGGATGATCAGCTTCTGGCCCTCGCGCAACGCACCGCTGGCCGGAATGGTGTTAAATGTGCAGCTCGCGATAGTCTCGCTGCTGACTTTGTACGTTTCAGCCAAGGAGGAGAGGGTGTCGCTGACGCCCACCGTGTGATAGACGCCATCAAGGGGGAGAATCGTCAGTACCTGGCCCACATTGAGGAGATCAGGGGCTTTTTCCATCTCCGGGTTCGACCATTGCAACGTCGTCGGCTGTAAACCAAACTGCTCCGCAATCGATTCTGTCGTATCGCCCGGTTGCACGATATAGGTGATAATCTCCAATCGAGGACGTTCGGGGATGGCGGTGTGCATCTTCGCTTTGCGCACGATGTAGGATTTGGTATTTGAGCGGTAGTAGGGCCGCCCAGATAGATCCATTAATTCCGCCCCGCCGATGCTCATTTGAAATGAGATTTGTTGCTCCGACATCACCTCGGATGAGGCGGAGGCGATCTTGTCTAAGCGGAAATTGCCCATGAAAAGCAGCGCAAACATGATGACGACCAGAGCGCCGTGGGCCGTCAAGCGGCCCAACATGGGACGCAAACCGACGCGATCATCATGCCAGCGCCAAATCCACGCGGCGATTTGAGCGACAATGTGAATCCATTGATGATCGCGACAGGCGAGTTCCTCCTGCGCCGAGGATAAATCGAAGGACATAGAATCTATGGCTCGAATAGTTGGGGGTTCTGAGGCGCCCCATTGAGGCGGATTTCGTAGTGGAGGTGTGGCCCGGTCGACCAGCCCGTGGTGCCGCAATAGCCCAAAACCTGGCCTTGATAGACGGCTTGACCACATCCCACGGCAATCGAATCGAAGTGAGCATAGTAGGTCTGATACCCATTGCCGTGACTGACCCGCACCAAATTGCCGTAACCACCGCTCCATCCAGAGAAGACCACCACACCGTTCTCCGCTGCGTAAATCGGATCACCCAAGCTACATTTGTAATCCAAACCGATGTGCCCCGGATTACGCGGATCGTCAAAGTACCAGCCGGAGACTGCATAGGAGCCGGTCGGCAAGATGAACCAGCCGTTAGCCCCTGGGCCGCTGACGCTAATATCTCCACACGCGCCCCAACTGGCCGCGGCAGCGGCGACGCCTGGCTGCGCAGGCGCTGGCGGCGGGGGATCCCATTCCACATCCTCGCCCTCTCCGCCAGGGATAACGAGCTGGGTCCCCTCCGATAACGACGCGCCAGGCTCCACATCATTCCACTCATTGTACAACCTCGCCATATCGACATCATAGGTCGCGGCGATGTCCGACGGGGTGTCCCCTTCCATCACGGTGTGATAGACGCCATCGACGGGCAAGATGAAGAGCGTCAGGCCCGGTTGCACCAACCAGGGAGCGCCTTGCAGGGTCTCCATGTTGGCCCACGCGATGGTGTACGGGGAGAGATCAAAACGTTCGGCGATAGTGAAGATGTTATCGCCGGTCTGAACGGTGTAGGTAATAACGTTCAACCGCACACGATCAGGAATCTTCGTGTGCGGGACAGCTTGCCGAAAGACGGCGCGATATTGTCGAGAGTTATTTTGCCAAGAATTGGAGGCTATGGCGGCGGGTAGGGTAGGCGTCGCAACCGCCTCAGCGATAGCGCGCTGAGAGGTCGATGGCTGGACAGTATGATCGAGGCTCAGGGGGGCGTTCGCTACACTCACCGGCGTGAAGGTGATACTGCCGACCAGCCCCAGGCATAGCGCCAGGGCCAAAATGGCCAAATGCGCGCTATACCGCCCCACAAAAGAGACAACGGCCTGCCGGTCATTGCTCCACCGCCAGATTAAAACCGTAATCTTGGCCACAAGACGCCCAAGCATCCGTGGAAACTCCCACGAAAAACTTGGGGCGTCGTTTTCTCTCTGTACAGTTTTTTTATCGTTCATAGGCAAATTTAGATATTAGCGGCATATTTTAAACAGTTTTAGTGAGTTAGCACAAAGTACAAAGGACTATAGTTACACTACAATTACGCTTACACTTCAGCAGATGAGATACGACCTAACCCGTGAAATCCGTGTACAATGAGTAGGAATTTAGCGGATGGGGCTTGTGTTGGTGATGACCCGTCCCCGTTAGGTGAATCGCTTCTAATCTGACGTCGATTCGGCTATAAAGGTAAAAGTTCTCTGCAAATATTATGCTTGGTCAGGATCAACTGTTATAAAAATTCCGCCAACGTCCAAATTATAGCATATACTGACGCAAATAACAACTTATCACTCTGACGATTTCCTTACGAAGCCTGAAATCAGCGCCATTTTTAGGTTCGATTTGCATCAGAGCGCATTTGACGCATCTTTATTAAGCCAGATAAGGGCTTTTTTAAGGGAAACCGCCCTAGGGCAGCTCCGGAAATTCTTCCATTGGGGCGTAGGCCGCGCCGACGAGGCCCGGTCCGGTGTGCGCCCCCAGCACCGGGGCGATGGATGATGTGGGCAGCCACATGCACTCGAACATCGAATCCAAACGCTCCCGTAGTTGCTCGGCGCCCTCCGGGTTCTTGCCGTGCAGAACCTGGACCCGCAGCGGCGCGCCGCGCGGGAAATCCTCGGCAATCACATCCGCGATATTCAAAATCGCGCGGGGCAATGTCCGCGTCTGTCCCCGCTGATAGTACTTCCCTTCATCTTTACTCACGGCAATCAGCGGCTTGATCCGCAACACGGAGGCGACCAGGCCCTTGATATGACTGATGCGTCCCCCATGAATCAGATACTTGAGTGTGGCCAGGGTGTAGAGGGTATCGGTCGCTGCACGAACTTTCTCCAGAAGCTCCACCGTCTCCGGGATGCCCCAGCCGGCCTTCGCCGCGCGCGCCGCCGCCTCGACGTGCCAGCCTTCCGCGCCGGAGAGGGTCAAGGTATCGAAGATGTGAATATTGGCCTTTGGTACCAGTTGGGCGCCCTCGCGGGCCGCGTTGCATGTCCCGCTCAGGCCGGAGGAGATGTGCACCGAGAGAATGTCGGGGTCATCCTGCGCCAACCGCCGATATAACTTGGCAAATTCTCCCGGCGAGGGCAACGAGGTGGTGGGCAACCCCTCCGACGCCTCCAAGATGTCGTAGAAAGCCTCCGGTTCGATATCGATGCCGCTGCGGTAGGTCTTGCCATCTAACGTCAGCGTCAGGGGTAGGTAATGGAAGTCCAAACCTTCCCGCTGCTCCGCCGTCATATCCATGCCCGTATCTGTTACGATTTGCATTATCTTCGCCTCACTCTTACTCTTCTACCCTTCTTACTCATTAAGTTGCTCGTGCGCTGGCGGTCCTACGTGCGGGAGCGCACCGGCAAGCGAACGGTAAATTTAATAAATTCTGCCTCATCATCTTCCTGTTCCTGGATGAAGGCACCGCCTAACTGCTCGCAGAATCGCTGGCAGGTCACCAAGCCCAACTCCCCTTCGAGCGAGGCTGTCTCGCGATCCGGCATATCGCCATCATCTTCTCTCACAGGTGTGGATTTGCGCTCGTCCGGCAACTCCTCGGCGATTTCAAAGACGATCCAATCCGTGTCGACCACGCGCTCGCGCATGCTGGTGAGCGTCAATGTGCGATGCTTGGTCAAGCGCGAGGCATAGAGCAGCGCGTTGACCAATACCCAGCGCACTTTGGAGGCGTCCGTGCGCATCGCGCCCAACGCGCCGACCGCGCAGACCTCTAATGTGTGGTCGTGCCGCGCCACGATGGGCTGCACCGTCGTGATAACATCGCCCAAGAGCGTCGCGACTGGAAAGGAAACCGCATAGATACTCGTCTTGGCCGCGTCCTTTTTAGCGACCTGAAAGATATCATCGATCATCGTGAGCAGCTTCTTGCCGCCCTCGTAAATCGAGGTTAAGTCCTGTTGCTGGAACTCCGTGATCGGCCCATCGATGCCCTTCAAGATGACGCGCGAGAAGCCGGTGATGGCGTTGATGGGCGTTTTGAGATCGTGCCCCATATCGGACATCGCGTCCATATCGAAGCGCTTGGCGCGCTCAACCTTGCCGGTGAAAAAGCCGGCGAGGAACGCGCCCAGCACGGCCACGAGGCGCGGTTGCAGCCAGGGCGTCACCTCCGCCGGCATCGCCTCGGAGAACGCCGCGCCCAAGGCCGTCTGCATCTCAATGATGGCCGGAGGTTGCAGATTATCCACCTCCTCCAGCGCGACGCCGACCTCCTGCGCTTTGGCGGGATCGAACGACTTCGCCGTCAAGAGCGCGATCAATTCATCCGTGAACGCCTCCAGACGCGGCAACCAATCTTTTGCATCCAGCTTCACCGCGCTTAAGGCGTCCAATTTCTCGAACCACGCGCGCGCGATGGTCGTTCGTCGTTCCTCTAGAATCTCTTGCACCTGCGATCGCTCTGTTTCACTCATACTCTCACTCCTGTCGAATCCACTGGCCCTTGATCGTTGTTGGCGCTTCAAATTCACCTATATTCATCCATATACTCTCAAGCGTACAATCAGAGCTTAAAAAAGTCAACTGCGGTATCCCGCTACCTGGTCACATCGGTAGGTCGCGACCTCGCCGCCTGGGCGGAACCCAAACGCGCCTGTTGGCTGATGCCTCGCGGCAGTGTCTATGGTAAACTGGGGCAGAGTCTCAACATTCAACGACAACGCGGGAGGGAAGATGAGAAAACCACTATATGATATCGATGCCCACATAGCGGAAATTTACGACCAGATTATGACGACCACGGCGGATCTCGCCCCGATCCGCCGCTTGATCGGCGCCCGGCGTGGGTTGCGCATCTTAGAGCCATTTTGCGGCACCGGGCGGCTACTCCTCCCGCTGGCGCGCGATGGCCACACGGTGATGGGACTAGACAACGCCCCAGCGATGTTGGATCGCGCAGCGGCGAAGGTCGCGGCACAGCCCGAAGCTGTCCAGGCGCGGATCACGCTCTCGCAGGCCGATGTGCTCCAGACGGCGTGGCCCACCGGCTTCGATGTGGCGCTCCTGGGCGGGAATTGCCTCTACGAGTTGGCGACGCCGGAGGAGCAAGCGCAGGTCATCGCGGCGGCGGCGAACGCGCTGCGGCCGGGCGGCTATCTCTTCGTGGACAACGATCACATGGAGGGCGAGTTGGCCCGCGCCTGGTACGATCCCGCCTTCTGCAAGGGCGTCTTCCCCACCGGCGAATGCGCTGACGGCGCCCGCTTGGTGGGAAGTTGGCGCGTCATCTGGTACGATGCCCCTCGGCGGCTGATCCGCTTTGAACGCCAGATGCGCATCACCTGGCCGGATGGCCACGTCGAGGAGCGGACGTACATCCAACAGAAGCACCCGGTGAGCGCTCACGAGGTCGCCGGCTGGTTGCAAGATCAGGGATTGGTCATCGAGCA
>JBKHCQ010000053.1:0-12661 GCA_046541755.1 Anaerolineales bacterium
CTTTGGCGCGTTCCTAACACGTTGATGGTTTGAACGGGATCTGGTGTCACGGGTGCGATAAGAATAGGTTGTTCTCCATATCGAGCGCGAATTCGCTGATGTAAGGCGTGAAAATCCTCGTCATCATCCAGAACTTTCCCATCCTGCATTGCGATATAGCGCCCGGCATAACGCGCCAGGAGCTTGGTATGTTGCTCGCGGAAACGCTGGGCTTCAGTCTGGATGTGCTCGCGCTTTAATTCCCACAAATATGATTCCAACAAGTTGTTCACTAAGGTGTCCACGCTGGTACTTTGGCGCGCAGCTTCGCTTTGTAGTTGATCTGCGATGGCCTCCTGTAAATCAATGGTTGTAGGCATAGTTCCTCCGTTCGTATGTAACCTTAGCCGCTCTTCTAATCTAAGAGACGTTCGAGTTTGTTACCAACGCATCAAGTTGCGCCGGATTTTGTAAGGCGGCGCGTCCTGTGGCTGTAATTTGTAGTACCACCCCACCGTGATCAAGTTGCAGAGGATGAATAAAGCCTGCGTGCTCCAGGCGCTCCGCCAGATGGCGGATCGCGGTGGCGGAGCGAAAGGCCAGCGCGCCAAAGGTCTCGTGCCGACGCGCGCGGCCCGGCGCGTCGTCGTCGCCGCGCAGGATGCGACTCAAATTGCGCCGCCCCCAACCCCATTGCGTCGCCGCCAGGCACTGGAGGATGGCGAGGAGTTGCTCGCGCGTGTCCGGCAGATCATCCATCGTAGCGCGGGGGGTCTCGATGCAGTTATCGCAGGCCGGGCATTTTTCGATGGCGCGCCCGCCCAAGTACGCATTCAAGTAGCCGTGACGGCAACGGATGGTGCGCGCGTAGGCCGTGATCTCGGCGATGTGTTGCGCCTGGATCGTCTCGTAGCGCTCCAACAAGGCCGCGACGCGCGCGGCGGCGTCTTTGGGCGGCGGCAACAACGCCACATAGAGATCGCGGCCTGAGAAGCGATGACTTAACCAGCCCGCATCCGCCCACGTGAGGAGCTGGCTTTCCAGCGTCTCCAGCGAGAGCTGCGCTTCCCGCGCCGCCTCGGCCAGATCCACAGTGAGCCACTGCTCCGGTCGCAGGCGCGCCGCGCGGCAGAAAGCCAACAGGCGCGCATCGTGCGTCTCCATCGCTTCTTCGTCGGCATTGGCGAGACAGAGTTGCGCCGCTCTGGGGATATCCGGGCCTCGGTGCAGCAGGGCCGCTTCTTCTAGAAGGCTCAGCGCCACGCGGATGCGCACATCGTTATCGGTGCGCAGATCGCGCTCCAGATCGCCCAGCGCCACCCGTCCCCAGCCCTCCGCGCCGACCCGGCCTTGCACGGCGGCATAGACCTGGCGCAAAAACTCGACGGGCAGGGTGTCGCGATGGGTGCGCCGCGTCAGCGCCCCGCGATCGGTCGCGGCGTACATCAGCAGGCAGCGCGCCGGAAGGCCATCGCGACCCGCGCGCCCGGCCTCCTGATAATAGGCCTCCAGCGAGGAAGGCGGCATAAAATGGACGATGAAGCGGATGTCGGGCTTGTCGATCCCCAGGCCGAAGGCGATGGTCGCGACGACGACGCGCACGCGCCCGCTCATAAACGCATCCTGCACCGCGTGGCGATTGTGAATGCCCGCGTGATAGTGCGCCGCGTCGATGCCGTAGCGTTGGAGCAGCGCGGCCAGGCGCTCGCAGCGCGCGCGGGTGCCCGCGTAGACGATGCCGCTGCCTTCTGTGGCCCGGCAAAAGGCCAGAAGTCGCCGCAACTTGGCGTCCAAATCACGCGCGTGAAAGACCTCGAGCTGGAGATTGGGGCGCGTGACATCCCCGGCCACGATGCGCACGTCCGAGCCGGCCTTTCCGTTCAGGTGCTGGATGATGTCCTGGCGCACGCGGGGCGGGGCGGTGGCCGTCATCGCCAGCAGCGGGGGATTGCCCAGGGCCTCCCGCGCCTGCCCCAGCGCCAGATAATCGGGGCGAAAATCGTGGCCCCACGCGCTGACGCAGTGCGCTTCATCCACAACCAAGTAATTGATCCCGGCCCGCCGCATGGTGTGCAGAAAAGCGGGCTGGCGCAGGCGCTCCGGCGCGGCGTAGAGCAGGCGATACGCGCCATTTTGCGCTTGTTCCAGGCGATGGCGCAGCTCGTCGCCGCCCAGACTGCTGTTGATCGTCGTGGCGCGCGATTTCAGATCATCCGGCAGCGAATCCACCTGATCCTTCATCAAGGCGATCAAGGGGGAGATGACCAACGTGACGCCGCTTTCCGCCAGCAGCGCGGGCAGTTGATAGCAGAGCGATTTCCCGCCGCCGGTGGGCAAGATGGTCAGCACATCCTCCTGACGCAAGACGCAGGCCATCGTCTCCACTTGGCCGGGCAGCAGTTCGGTGAAGCCGAAGAAGCGCCGGGCGGCCTCCGTGATGCGCTGCCGCTCCGATTCGGAGACCGGCACTTGATCGTAGGTGGGGAGGCATTTTTCGGGCGCGGGTGGGAGCGCATCATGCGGGGCAAGTGATGGCGCGGGAGATACGACATCCCCAAAATGGCGCTGCATCTCGGCCACATCCTCCGCGTAGCGCTGTTGGAGCGCGGCTTCCATATCGGCGACGCGGGTCGTCTCGCCGCTGGCCTGGAAGTAGGCGCGCAATTGGCGCATGTAGCGCACGGGGAGCGGCGCGCCCGCTTCCGCCGCGCGCAATAACTGCACGGCATAGCCGCTGGCCGCGACCCAATCGCCCCGCGCTTGATAGACGCGCATCATGCCGAGCAGGTAGCTGCGGTTGCTGGAGCTGAGGGTGTGGATTTTTTGGTAGGCCTGGAGCGCCGCGTCCGTATCTCCTCGCGCTAACTCGACTTGGGCCAGCGAGCGCCAGGCGGTGATGGTCTCCGGGCGCTCTTGCCGCAGCCGGCGCGCGATGTCGTAGGCGGTCGCGATTTCTTCTTCTTCTGATTTGTCCAAGTGAAGTTGCGCCAGCAGCGCCTGCGCGGTGAGGGAGCTTTTGCGCTTCAAGCGCTCGTGCATCAAGCCTAGCGCTTCGTCGAGGCGCGCCTCCGCCTGCAAGGCCTTCACCCGCAAATCCAACAGCGAGACCAACGTGGGATGGCGGGGGATCAGGATGTCGAGACAGTCGTGCAGGACGGCGATATGTTCCCAGCGCAGGAGGAAACTCAGCAGGCGGCTGCGATCCTTGCTGTTCAGCTCGCTCACTTGGACTAAGGATAGGCCGATCTCGGCTAAAATATCGCGGCTCATAGATTTTCCAGATCGATGCGGGCGTCGTAATCGGGCACGATGTGCACGGCGTGGACTAAGGGCCAGTACTCGCCCTGCCATTGCCGGCTGATGCCGAGCGTGAGGTAGAGCGCGGCGGCGGCTAAACGTTCCAGAAGCGCGTCGTGTTCCAGGCAGAGCACGCCGGCGGGATGGGTCGCCAGCCATTGCCGGCCCAGCGCGCGCCACTTCAAATCGGTCACCGGCAGGCCGCGCGATTGTAATGCGCGGGGGCACTGGTGCTCGCCAGGTAAGGTGAAGCGCAGGCGCGCCTGATATTTGCCGGAATACTTATCCAGAAAGAAGGAGGCCCATACTTGCTCCGGCTGCACCAGGCACAGGGAGCGGGCGTGATCGATGAATACCTCGGCGGGCGCCTGATCCAAATAATTCTGGAAAAAGGCGGCGCGCTTCTCGCCTTTCAAGCGTCGTAACCGTTGGGGACGATGGCGCACAAAGTCGGTCACCCAATCTTCGATGTGCGGCGGATCGGGTCGGGGCGCGAGCAACTTCAAGGAGACGACATCCCCGCAGTGGATCAAGCGCCCGTCAGCGTCCATCATATCCTCCGGCAGAACTGTGTCGAATTCGCGGGTGGGACGCACCCAGCGCAAACCCGTCACCGGCGCGCGCTCGGTCGTGAATCCCGCCGTGCAGATACCGCTTTTCATTTTGGTCATAGCTAAGATGAGGACTTCTTGTTCAGGCATTTGGCTATTTCCACAGTGTACTCGTTTGGACTTGTGAGGTGCAACGCACTTTTAGGTCTCTCACTAGGCAGATACCGCTACATCGTTAAAGGGCAGGCTTTGAAATTGAGCAAAGAAACGATGCAATAAAGCTAAATTTTGCTCGCGGCGAGAGCTTTTATAAGCACCATAATACAGTTCAGCTTTAACGATCTGGCAGAGAAAAACATCCCCTGGCCTTAAATTCATCAGGCGATGTCTAACCGTTGAGTTGCTGTCATTTATATAGGCTATGCACGCATTCGTGTCTAACAAATACATAATTACAACTCTGCACGGGTTTCGTAGTCGCCTTGAGGTTCGCGTACCAGGGGGTCACCCGCCCATCTCCCGGCAGTGGCTTCAAAGAAGCCCGCCGGCCATTCATCTTGTGCTTCAAGGTGAGCGTTCAAGATGTTTTCCAGCAGCAACTTTGCCAGGGTCAACTGCTCCTTCGGCGTCAGGGCTTGAACACTCTTGAGAATTTGCGAGAATTTCTTGGAGAAAGCCGGGGCTTCTGAATATAGTGTCATTATGCACCTCCTTTGGATTGTCGCAAGTATATCACAAATGCACAATATCAAGGCCAGGGATGCGTTCGGCCCAATATTCGGCCACCAATCGGCGATGGCATTGCTCCGCCGTCGGTTCGGCGCAGAGGAGGCAGATCGTCGCGTAGCGCTCCAGCAGCTCGCGCCCGATGGCCTCGGCGTTCCGCGCGTCTAACAGGGGAAGAAACTGCGCCACGTAAGCGTCCCAATCGGACGTTGCTTTGTAGGCGTCTAAGATCTCCGGCGTGGGGGCCAACTCGGGGTGATGCTCGTAGGCGATGTCGAAGCCCGCGCGTAGCAGGAAGTCCAGCGTATCGCGCTTGGTGTACCCGGCCAGATGCGACGTGTTGCGCAGCCGGATATCGATGACGGCTTGCACGTCGGCGGCGCGCAATTGGGTAATGAAGGTCGCTAATGATTTGCGCTGGTAGCCGGTGGTGTAAATTGTGGTTGTCATTCTCTGCTAACCTTGCGAAGGTTTCTATAGTTTCGGCGCTAAGTTGCGATCCACAGTGCGGGATAGTTTGTTTTGAGAGATCCTTGACTAACCTTCGCAAGGGTTCCCAAAAAGATTATCCAAAGAGAGATAATTGCTTGGCTTCGACTTGACCTGCGACGGTGGCGCCATCCGGCTGGATGTGTTGCACCTCCGCGCCCTGCTTCAGCAGCGTTTGGGTGATCAATAGATGGCGATGGCATTGGCGATGATCGCCCTCGCTGCACATGACCGCGAGCGATGTCTCGTGAGCCATCGCGAGCACCTCTGCGATGCCGGCCTGGTACGCCGCCGTTTGTTCCATCTGCCGATAATCGGGGCGCTCCTGGCCGGGAGCGTACAGCGCCGGATCGGTAGGGCGTCCGCCTAACGTCTCCCCCATAAAGTGATAGTGGATGCCCGCGCGCTCCAAATCCGCCCGCAAAGTCTCGCGATTGAACTGCGTGGCCCATTGGCTATATGGCTGGCTGCGGACATCGACGACCGTCTCGATGGCGTGCTGGCGCAGCAGGGCGATGAAGGCTTCGGTGGTGTGATTGCTGTGTCCGATGGTGTGAATGAGCGGTTGTAGGGCTGATGGAGATGGATCCACGCTAATCTCCTATCAATGATAGAAAATCAGCGAAATCTATCAATTGTTGCTTTACTTCTTGCCATATCGTGGGCAATTGCTTTATGAGGGGAGTGATTCGTCTGGCATCGAGCCTATTTGCATAGATATGACACACTAAATGCCGGAATTTACGGTATTCATCTAATGTACAGCCAGACTCCCTGGTCAGCACGGCCGGGCGCACGCTTGGCAATTCTAACTGCATCTGTCGCAATAGTTCCGCGTGCCACGCCTCTCCACCTAGTATGCCTTCATCTAACTCCATTGCGATCAATTCCAGGATACGTTCGATGCCATTGTAGAAGCTGTGTAAATTTAGAGCAACTGAGTTAAGAAATGCCTCACGATCATCAGTGTCCTCCTGATAACGTTGCCAATGACGAATCGCATTGTTCGCAGCTTGATCTATCTCCGCGATTTCCATGTGTATTCGCTGTGCCAGTGTTTTCCAGCGTGGTTTCATAATTCCACACCCTCTCGCTGAATTTCTGCCAGCAGTGCAGGAGAGGCGCTTTCTACAGGCTCGAGGTCTATAGTTTCTCCAGGAGCTAACGTATCCAACCGGCACCAAGCTGCCCAAAAATGCTCAGCCGGCAATCCTTCAACAGCTATATCTATATCCGAGCGGGGATGTACCCGCATGCCGCGCGCAACTGAGCCGAACAACCATACACGTTGCGCGCTGTAATCTGATTTGAGCAGAGCAGCAGCTTGTCTGGCGATATGAAGCGCATGGGCTGCATGGGCTTCTGACTCATGTTGCATTTGAGTTGCTCGTTGTTGCGCCGCAACCCGATAGTTTTGTATCTCAGCATCTGTTAGCTCACCAGCGGTTTTGGGCATGGATATTTTCCCTATAAGAAATTGATTGGCGGTCGTGGGATTGACATGTATGCTCCTATTGTCTCTCCCGCCGCAAGGAGTTCCTCATTCTGTGCTTTTTCCGCCTTGACCTTTCAACGCTTGTTCGAATGCGTCCATCACGGCGGCGTCCATCCCTACGATCTCCGCTAACGCGCGAATGGGTGAACGTAAAGGATCCTCCCATAACCACTCGACGCGCATCCAGAATTCGGGCAATGTCAGCGCTTCATAACGCCCCTTATGTCCACTAAAGCGCAATTGGTAGTAACCGCTCACCAATTCGTAGAACTCGGCCTGCTGACGTTGAGGATCGACCAGCCAGTATTCAGGCACGCCCCCTTGGGCATACTCGTAGAACTTATCGCCGCGATCTCGCCCAATACTTTCCGGCGAAATAACTTCAACGACCATATCGGCGGGGCCTTCCAAATAGGTGGCCTGCAAGCGGTCCAGATGGGCCGTCTTCACAAATAAAATATCCGGTTCGCGACCGTTCTCTAGTTTCATCTGAAAAGGCGCCGTCATAACGACGCCGAGATCGCGATAGCGTGTGAAAACTTGCAAGATGTTGGCCAGAAAACCGCAGAGCTTTTGATGGCGCGTGCTCGCCGGTGATGTCATCAGCACCTCCCCGTTTACCCACTCGGCCAACGTATCTTCATCGGCCCATGATAGAAATTCCTGGTAGGTCATTCGTCGGTTCTCGGCCGACATCAGCCGGACTAAGGCTTCCAAATGATGTTGGATCTGCTGATTAAATGATGACGAGGATGTGGCATATTGACGGGACAACACCTTTTGCTTTTCCATTGCACTTCCCACCTTCTGATAGCCTCTGATAGCCTCTGCTAGCCTCTGCCCGAAAAATTAAGCCTGGAGATTTAGAGATAGGCGATACCCTCCCTCTAAATCTCCCAAGCTGTTTTGGGTCAACTTGTTATTCGGGATCCGGGATGATGTGCGTGCCGGTCTTGCCCTCGAGTGCGTCCATGATGTGCGCGGGGTCGGTGACGATGGCCTTCTTGCCACCAGCTTCCATGTACCAGAGAATCGCGCGGATTTTCGGCTCCATGCTGCCCTTGGCGAAGTGCCCTTCCAGGAGATATTGCTTGGCTTCGGAGACGGTGATGGTGTCCAGGTCTTCCTGATTGGGCTTGTTGAAGTTGAGGAAGACTTTCTCGACGGCGGTGGAGATGAGAAAGAGATCGGCGTTGATGGCCTGCGCCAGCAGCGAGGAGGCGAAGTCCTTGTCGATGACGGCGGCGGTTCCTACCAGATTGCCCTCGTCGTCTTCGATGACGGGGATACCGCCCCCGCCCACGGTGATGGCGCAGATGCCGTTATCCAACAGCGTCTTGACCGCGTCCAGTTCGACGATCTCTTTGGGCAGCGGGGAGGCGACGACGCGCCGCCAACCACGCCCCGCGTCCTCGACGATATCCCAGCCGTCGGACGCGGCGCGCTTCTGGGCCTCGTCCTCCTCCATAAAGGTACCGATGGGCTTGGTGGGCGCGGCGAAGGCGGGATCGTTCTTATCCACCAACACCTGCGTGACGATGGTAGCGACGTGCTTCTCGATGCCGCGCTTATAGAACTCGTTGTTGAGGTTCTGCTGGAGCGCGTAGCCGATGGCGCCCTGCGAGTCGGCGCCGCAGACATCCAGCGGCACCTCGTGCATGCCGGCGGTCTTGGCGGCGATCTCGGAGCGGCGCAGGATAAAGCCCACCTGCGGCCCGTTCCCGTGCCCGATGGCGACGTCCCACCCGACCTCGATCATGTTGGCGATGTGATGGGCGGTCTCGCCCGCTGCCTCGTATTGGTCTTCCACGGTCTGGTGCTGTTTGCTCTTGATCAGCGAATTGCCGCCGATGGCAATCACGGCCCATTTCTTCTTGCTCATAGATAACTCCTTATTTTTATAGTTAGACGTTTGAAGTTGAACGTTGAAAGTTGGTCTTGGATATCAACTTATAACTTTCAACGTTCAACTTGTAACCTGTTTTACCACATCGTCAGGGCCATCACGGCCTTCTGCGCGTGCATGCGGTTTTCGGCCTGGTCAAAGACGACGGAGTTGGGGCCGTCCATCACCTCGCTGGTGACCTCGACGTCGCGGTCGGCGGGGAGAGGGTGCATGTAGATCGCGTCGCGTTTGGCGGCTTGCATCTTCTCGGCGTCGGTGATCCAGTCCTTGTACTGATCCTGGATACGCTTGCCCTCGTCGGGATCGGCCGTCGTCAGCAGAGGCCCCCACGACTTGGCATAGACCACGTCGGCGTCCTCGAAGCCTTCGGTCATGTCGTGGACGATCTCAAACTTGGTGTTGTGCTGGCGGGCCTGTTCCCGCGCGCGCTCGACGACGTCGGGCATCAGCTTGAACTCCGGCGGATAGGAGAGCGTCACATCCATGCCGAAGCGGGGCATCTGCAAGATGAGCGATTGCGGCACGGAGATGGGCTTGAGATATGACGAGGCGTACGCCCACGAAACGACGATTTTCTTGCCGCGCAGATCTTTACCCTTCTTCTCCTGGATCGTCATCAGATCGGCCAGGCATTGATGGGGGTGATACATATCGCACTGCATATTCAGCACCGGCGAGCGCGAGGCCTCGGCGACCCAGTTGATGTACTTGTTGCCGTAGTCCCAATCGCACTGGCGGATGGCCAGCCCATCGAAGTAACGGCCCAAAATCTCGCCGATCTCCTTGGCGGTGTCGCCGTGGGAGACCTGCGTCGTGCGGGATTCGATGAAGGCGGCGTGCCCGCCCAACTGCGCCATCCCCGATTCAAACGAGCAGCGCGTGCGCGTGCTGCTGAAGAAGAACAACATCCCCAAGGTTCTGTCGCGCAGGTAGGGATGCGGTTCCCCCAACGCCCGCTTGCGTTTGAGGTCCCAAGCGGTGTCCAACACCGTCTCGACCTCTTCCTTGGAAAAGTCGAGATCGCAGATTAAATCGCGGCCACGTAAATTGGTGATCATTTTATCTCCTGTTAGAATGATAAACTGCACTTTGATTTCAGAGTGTATTTGAAAATTCAAATCGGGAACCCTTGCGAAGGTTAACAGGAACCTTGGTAAACAGGTTAACCGGCTCGTTGCGCCTACTACAAACTATTTGAGGTCACCTGCGCAACCTTCGCAAGGTTAGGACTAATTTTCAAACAGCCTCTCAGATGAGGGCCGCCTATACCTTACCGCGTCCCTCTGTAAAGATAACGTTCGTGATTAAAAAGAGAGAAGTATTCAATATCTCTTACTTGACTGGATATTGTTCTTGTAGCCATGCGAATAGAGCCACGCAATCCATTTCAGCGGTCAGGGCCACGCTTTGCTTGCCGGTGGTATGCTGATGGGGAACGGGTTCTAACCGCTGCTTGGTATAGTTCGGCCCATATTTTAGCCGCAACGCGCGGGGATCTGCTGCATTATCAACCCCGGCGATGACAGTTTCTCCATCTAACACATAGTACGCATACTTACGCGAACCATCCGCACGCCAGATTTCGCGCACATGGAGGCGATACGGGCCATACTCTGCGCTCAATTCCAAGATAGAAACATCTGAGCGCGCCTCGCAGCGCAACACCGTCACATTGTGGCAGTGTACCCGGACCAGTGCTATTATACGCTCAGAAGTTTCTGCAAACGTTGCCGCCACTCGCGCAAGACCTCTTGGTCGAATTCCCAGGCGATGCTGTCGCCTTCCCATTCTTGGGTGGCCGGGTTGGTTTCCAGTTCCATGACGTACTCGGCATCCGTAGCTGTGCGATAGGAGAATAAGTCGTAGCTGCACCCGTACTTCTCTTCCCAACGCTGCACATTCTGCTCCAACTCCCACAGACGGGCCTGCGCTTTTTCCAGGGCGTAACTCCGCACCGCCTCTTCGACGCTGGCCTGGAATGGCTCCAAGATGGCTGCATAGGCCTCATCCAATTGCACTTCTACCATATCCTCTCCATCCTCTCCATCCTCTCTCTTGGGGATGATGAGTAATGGGGGAGGTCTGCAATTTCTCTCCTCAGCTCCCATTACTCCTTTTACTTCTTGCCCATCACTGGTTTAGGGAATAGAGACGCAAAATTTTGCGTCTCTATTCCATCGCGCCTAAGACGAGCGCCAGCAGCGCCATGCGCATCACGACGCCGTTGAAGCCCTCTTGCCAGTAGCGCGACCAGCGGGTGATGTCCACGTCGGCGGGGATTTCATCCATGCGGGGCAGCGAGTGGAGCAGGATCGCGTCGGACTTGGCTTTGTTGATGAGCAAATCGCGCGTGATCTTGTAGTTCTCCGGCGTGGTGGGGACTTCGCCCTTGCGCTCGTCGCGGGATTTGGTGTAGTCGGGTTGGATGGTCGGTTCGACTAGGATGACATCCGCGTCGCCGATGACGTCGCCGACGTGATCGGCAAACGTGAAGTCCAGGCCCATTGCCTCGTAATCCTCTTTAAAGTTATCCGGCATTTCCATTTCGGGCGGCGCCACGAAGGTGATGGGGCAATCGAACTGCGTCAGCGCGTAGCCCAGCGAGTGCATCGTGCGCATGCGCATATCGCCCACGGCGACCCACCGCAACCCGTCGATGGCGCCCTTCTCGCGCAGCACGGTGTAGAGATCGGTCAGGATTTGGGTGGGGTGCTCACCCCAGCCATCGCCGCCGTTGATGATGGGAATGCTCGCCCACTTGGCGGCCTCGGCCGGCGCGCCCTGCTGGAAGTGGCGCATCACGATGACATCGCCGTAGCATTCTAGCATCTTGAACGTGTCCTTGATCGATTCCTGGTAGAAGTCGCCCGCGCGCGTCATCTTGGCATCGGCGAAGCCCGTGACGCTCCCGCCCAGGCGGAGCATGCCGGCCTCGTGGGCCAGGCGCGTCCGCGTCGAGGGTTGATAAAACGCCGTCACCAGCGTCTTACCCGCCAGCAAATCTGTGTTCTGGCGATTGCGCGCGATTGGCTCCAGCTCCTCGGCGATTTCCAAGACGCGGAAGAACTCGTTGCGCTCGAAGTTCTTTAGAGAGATAATGTCACGACCCATAAAGCTACGCATTTTGTACAAGCCTCCTGTTGGTTAAATGGTTATTGGTTGCTGGTTACTGGTTGCTAGGTACCTCTTCTACATCTTTCATCATCTTTATCTTTCATCGTCTTTTCATCATCTTTAATGAAAGAGAGACTCTCGTCAGGGGGAAGCGCCTGATCCCCCTAATGATTGAGAGTGTTACGTCACGCGGCGGATCACGTGGAATTTGAAGTAGCCGGGGACAAAGTAGCTGACAGAATAATCGATGACCTTCTCGTCGAAGCTATAGAGTTGGCTAATTAACTTGATCAAGGCGGTTTTGCGGGGCACGTGCAGGCGCTGCGCGAACTTGCGCGTCGCGGAGGCGGCCATAATCTCCGTGCGCGAGGTGGAAAGCATCGGCGCGCCGCGCTTTAAGAAGACGTCTAATACCGATCCCCGAAAGTCATCACTGAGATCGGCCTTCCGAAGATAAGTCTGAGGCACAATATCGCGGAGATCGGCCACCGGCTCCCCGGCAATCGCGATGACACGGTTGATGACCAACACCGCGACCGTGCTGCCTTCCGGCTGGCCCAGGCCCGCGACCTCGAAGGGGGTGGCTAGGCGCTCGACAAGTTCCAGATGCGCCATCTCGGTCTCCAGGTCTAGCCGCTCCGACATCCGGTCGATGCTCTCCA
Source organism: Anaerolineales bacterium (assembly GCA_046541755.1). GTDB lineage: Bacteria > Chloroflexota > Anaerolineae > B4-G1 > SLSP01 > JAAAOZ01. The sequence continues at coordinate 12,220 of JBKHCQ010000053.1, forward strand.
ATACCTCGATGCCGGTTTCCAGGACAGGGATGCGGGACGCGACAAAGGTGCCGACGCCGTGGCGACGCGCAAGGATGCCGCGATCAACGAAGAGGCGCAGCACCTCGCGCAGCGTAGCGCGCGAAACACCCAATTGTTGGGCGAGCTTCGGCTCCGGGGGAAGCTGATCGCCAGGCTGCATCTCTTTGACCAGCTTGGTCAGCGCGGCTTCGACTTGGACATGGGGCGATTGGATATTGATCGGCTCAACTGAAGGCATACATACTCTCCATGGTCACTTTTCATTATATGTCAGTTGTCTGACATGTCAACAGGAGACTCCTCACCTTTCGGGGCTGTCGGGTTTCACGTTGTATAGATGGACCGCCGTTGCGTATTGGCGAAATCATGGGAAGATTAACCTGAGTCACCCTTGCGAAGGTTTCGGGCAGCCATCTTTCCG
>JBKHCQ010000054.1:0-12640 GCA_046541755.1 Anaerolineales bacterium
GAGCGACGAGCCGGTGGATCAGAAGTGGCTCCAACTGTTACGTCTCAAGGTACAGGCGGCGGAAGCGCGCGTCGCGGCGCTGCCCGCGATCCAGGCGGCGCATCTGCGCGCGGCGAACGCGGGCGTCCGCGCGGCGGAGGCCCAGGTCGAGGCGGCGGAAGCTGAGTTGGCGTTGCTCGAGGCCGGCCCAACGGCGGCCGAGGTCGAGCAAGCCGAAGCCGAGGTGCGACAGGCCAAGGCGGATCGGCGCGCGGCGGTGGTCGCGCTGGCGCGCGCCACGCTGCGCGCGCCCTTCGACGGCGTCGTGACCCAGGTGCACGTCGAAGTCGGCGCTCACGTCAGCCCGGAGCATCCCGCGCTCGTGCTGGCGGCGTTGGATCACCTGCGGCTCAAAACCTTGGACGCGACGGAGTTGGACGTCGTCCACTTGGCGGTCGGGCAGGAGGTGCGCGTCACCGTGGACGCGCTGCCGGATCAATCGTTCACGGGCCACATCACGCGCATCAAGCAGCAGAGCGTGGATTATCGCGGCGATGTGACCTATCCTGTGCTTATCGAGCTTGAGTCGCCGCCGCCGGAACTCCGCTGGGGGATGACGGCGCTGGTTGAGGTGGCGGAAAAATCCGAAAGTCCGCAGATGTCTCTCACAGCGGGAAGAACCATGGCAGAAGCACCAGGCTCACCACCATGATGATCAGCTCCAGCAGCAAGCCGACTTTGAGATAATCGGTGAAGCGATAGCCGCCGGGGGTCATCACGAGCGTGTTGTTGGGTGAGGAGATGGGCGTGGCGAAGGCAGTGGAGGCCGCCACCGCCACCGCCATCAGGCAGGTGCGAGGGCTGACGCCTAAATTGACGGCGGTCTGGTACGCGACGGGCGCCATCAGCACCGTCGTCGCAGTGTTGGAGATAAATTGGCTGAAGATCGAGGTCAGCGCGAAGAGCGCGCCCATCGCGGCGACCGGCCCCCACATTCCCAGGCTGTTGGTCAGCGTCTCCGCGATGAAGTCGATGCCGCCCGTCTTCTGCAACGCGACGGCCAACGGCAACATCCCCGCCTGAAGCATCAGGCTCTGCCAGTTGATGGCCTTGTAGGCTTCCTCCACCGAGAGGCATCCGGTGACGATCAACACAGCGGCGGCCAAAAAGACCGTCGTCACCGTCGGCAGAATCTCGGTGATCAGCAAGAAAAGCATCCCCAGAATGATGACCGCCGCGAGCGCCGCCTGGCCGGTCGAGTGCCGGGCCGTGAGTAATTCTTTGGGCTGCCCGACGATGACAAAATCCCCATTGGATTGTTGCAGCTCTAAGATCTGCTTCCATGTGCCTAAGACTAAGAGCGTGTCGCCAAAGCGTAACTTCGTGGCGGCGGGGTCGCTATCCAGCCGCTTGCCCAGCCGCCGTAGGGAGAGCACCGTCAGCCCGTAGCGATCGCGGAAGCGCATATCTTGCAGCGTGCGCCCCAGGAGACGAGAGCGGGGTGGGAGCAATAACTCCACCATACCAATCTCGTGGGAGAGGATGCGTCCTTCCTTTGAGGATTGGATCCCCAGCCGCTCGCGATGGGCCATGTGCGTGATCTGCTCCGGCGTTCCCTGGATGTGGAGGATGGCGTTGCGGCGCACCACTGTCTGCGGCGTGACGGGCTGCGCGGGGAGCGGGGCCTGTTCCCGATCGGGCCAGTACTGGATCTCGACGACGGTGACGTGATATTTGGCGCGCAGATCGGCCGCGACTAAGGTTTTGCCGATGAGCGAGGAGCCGCGTCGCACGCGCACCTGGAAGAGATTATCGGGCAGGCGATACTCCTCCGCGAGTTCATCCAGCGAGAGCGTGGCGACGCGCGGGCGCTGCCGATCCTCGGAGACGCGGGGGTGGAGTAGGCGGCGTCCCGCTATTAAGATGAAGGCGATGCCAATCGCCAGCACGATTAACCCGATGGGCGTGAACGAGAAGAAGGCGAACGGCGCCATGCCGTGTGAGACCAGTTCATCGCTCACGATGAGGTTGGGCGCGGTGCCGATGATGGTCAGCATCCCGCCGATGAGCGAGGCGAAGGCCAGCGGGAGCAGCAGGCGCGAGGGGTTGACGCGCGCCTCCCACGCGATGCTCATCACCACGGGGATCAAGACCGCCGTCGCGCCCACGGAACTCATAAAGGCGGAGAGCACGGCCACGGTGATCATCGTGACCACCAAAATGCCCGTCTCGTTGGAACCGGTGAGACGCATCATCCAGCGGCCGGTGGCGTGGGCCAGACCTGTCTGATAGACCGCTCCGCCGACGACGAACAGCCCGGCGACCATCATCAGCGCGGGATTGGAGAAGCCCGCCAGTGCCTCGTCGGGCGTCACCAGGCCGGTGAGCATCAGCGTGACCAGAAGTAGGAACGCTACTAGATCCGAGCGCAGCCGGTCGCTCACAAACAAGCCGATGGTGATGAGGATCAGACCAAAGGTCAGCAGCATCTCGTGGTTCATAGGTTGTGTTCCTTTGTTTAAAATTAAGGATTGAGAATTAAGGATTGAGAATTAAGGCGTATTTACCGGGCGGTGTTATTGGCTTCCCGGATGTTGTGAAACGGCATCATTATACCTTTCTTTAGAAAATCTCCAAATAATTAAGTCAACTTTATAAAATATAGTTTCGATTTTAAGCAAGGTGTTTTTGTGTCTTGTCGTGTTGGGTTGGGCGGATATGATATGAAAGGGGGGACGGTCGCCGGAGGATCAGAAATGCCGGCCCCAGCGCGCTCCATAATTTGCACTCAGTCCGATCAGTTAGTTGCTTTTTAATCTATCTCGATTTATACTATTAACATCTAAGCACCGAATAAATGAATGGATGGATGATGGGTGATGGATGGTGGATGAAAGCGTTCATCAAATGCCTAAATGCCTGATAGCGCAATGGCAGCACGGTCACGTGCAAAATCATCCCATGGTGTTGGAGGAGAATGAATTCCAATGAGTTCTATGGACTTAAATCCAAGCGACCCACTAGAAGAACTGGATCCGGAGTCATCTGAGACTTCAGAGGAGGGTTGGGATGATCTGCTCTCCACTCTTGATTACGCGGAACCTGAAATTGAAGAGGAGGAGCCGTCCTTTTTCCAGAAGCTTCTCGGTCGTTTCCGAGGCGAAAAAGCGCCGGCTACCGCAAAGGAAGGGGCCGGTAAAGAGAAGAAGCCTAAGCGTAAAGCGCAGCTTACAGGACGCCAGAAGTTGGTCTTAGGTGTATTAGCTTTTCTGGTCGTCATCGTTTACGCCGGATTCATTGGGGTGTTCTGGATGACGCGCCCTCGATCTGCCGCCCCGGAGCCGACGGAGCGCGCCACGCTGCCGATTGTCAGCTCGGTGGGGACGGCGCAGACGGGCGAGTCCACACAGGCCCCTGGCGCGGACGAGACCGAGACCGAGACCGAAACCGAAGCGACGCCGCGTCCCACCAGGACGCCCACGCCGCCGCCCAGCCCGACGCCTTCACCCACGCCCATCCCCGCCCCGCCGACGAAGTTCGACTCGGAGATTATGAACCATCCCAACGACGTTGACCTGCGCATCCAGCGGGGCGACATCTACTTAGAGTTGGACGCCTATCGCGCTGCGCTCGCCGATTTCGAGCACGCGCAATCCCTGGAAAAAGAACGGCCCGAAATCTACATCGGGCTGGGGCAAGCCTACTTCGCGCTCCGCCGCTGGGATGATGCGAAAGACGCTTTTCAAACTGCCGTCTCGTTCGATCACACGCTGCCAGAGCCGCATTTCGAAGCGGGGATGATCTACTATTATCAGGGCCAATATGAGGAAGCGGCCGAGGCTTTCGATTGGGCGGCGGAGTTGTATTATCAAGAGGCGCTCCAGATCTACGAGGAGACGCGGGAGATCGCGCCCGCGTACGTTCGCGCGGAATCGTGGCTGGCCATCGCTCTGGCGCGCTCGGATCGCGTCGATGAAGGGCAGCAGGCGATCAGCCGGACGATGGCGCTCACTCCCACGATGCAAGCGACGGGCCTCCCAGAGCAGCCCATCGCCTACGTGGCGCGCTCGTGGGTGCGCCGCCGCCAATCGCCGCCCGCCATCGAAGCGGCCCAGGGGGATCTGCTCTACGCGCGGGAGTTGGCGCCGTTCAACTTCGAGGTCTTGAACGCGCTGGCCCGTTTCTACGCTGATCATCTCCCTGAGCGATGGGGAGAGGCCGAGCAAATTGCGCAATACGCGGTCAATTGGGCGGAGCGCGATATCGACAAAGCGCGCGCGCTGCATACTTTGGGGCGCATCTACATCGCGCAGGGGCGCACCGAGGAAGCGAAGCAACCCCTTTCCCGCGCCGCCGATTTGGCCGCATCGGGGGGGCAGGTGGCCTTAGCGGAGTTATCGGAGGATATGGATAGGGTCTGGAAGCGTAATCCGTGATCCAGACGAACGATTTTCAATCCCAATGGTAACGTCCGCACCTTTTTCGCACCTTCTTAAGTAGAAATCCATATAATGTTATGGTTGGATGTTTAGGAGCCAGTGGTGAATGAATTAAAGCAAATGCCATCGTCGGTTGACTATATCCACGACATGCAAGAGGGTTATCTTCACACGCTGATTATGGTCACGTGGAGCGTCCCCATCATTGGCATTCTCACGTTGACCACCGCGGCGCCGCGATTTGGCGATTTCAGCACCATCCACAATTGGGCCTTCACGCCCTTTGTCGTCATCGCTGCCTTCAACTGGCTGGCCAACTATCTGTTGCACAATAAAGAAAAGTACATCTGGGCGGTCTATGTCTATCTCTCCGGCTTCATTGTCGCGATGTTGCTCTTTATGCTCGGCGGCGACACCAGCGTGGGAGGCGTGGCGTTCCGCGATAGCGGCCCGTTCATCTTGACGCTGATCGCCTCGACGGCGGGCCTCTTCCTGCCGCCGGCCTCCGCGTTGATCTTCACCGCCAGCGCCTTCGCTCTCACTCTCCCCGTCGCGGTGATAGCGCAGGTGAACGCTTACACCCTCGTGCTGGCGCTGGTCTTAGCCGCCGCCTCCACCGGGATCGCCAATCTCACTGCCGGCAGTCTGTACAAAACTGCCACTCTCTCCGCCGAAAGCTACATCCAGATGCGGCGGCGCGTGGATGAGTTCTGGCAGAACAAGGAAGAGTTGAGCAAGGCCTTAGAAGAACGGAAGTGGCTCTATCAGGAGCTAGAGACGACAAATCGCGCGCTGGAGACCAGCAATAAGGTGGGTCAGCAGATTACCTCCATCCTCAAGATTGATATTTTGCTCTCTGAGGTGGTAGATCTGATTCAGGAGAACTTCGGATACTACTTTGTCGGCGTCTGGCGGCCCCACGAACAAGAAGAGATTCTCGTCCTCCAATCCGGTGTGCGCAGAGCCTACGAGCGCCTGGAACGCCAGGTTTTGGAAGGGCTGCACATTCCTGTAACTTCTCCTAGTGTCGTCGTCAGCGTCTTCAAGAGCGGCGACGACCGCACAGTGAATGATGTCTATAATGTCCCCGACTACTTTCCAATTGACGAATTGCCCCATACGCGCTCCGCGATGGCGCTCCCCTTGCAAATCGGCAAGCGGACTATCGGCGTGTTGGATATTCAGTCCCAAACCATCGCCGCCTTCAACGAGGATGACCGCTCGGTGATGCAGGCGCTGGCCAACCAGATCGCCGTCGCCATTCGCAACGCCGAATTGTACACCGTCGAGCAGAGCCGTCGCCAACTGGCTGAGTCGCTCGTGCAGACCGGGCGCGTGCTCTCCAGCAGCTTGGATCTCCGCGAGGTGCCCGCGCGCATCTTGGAAGAGCTGGCCGACGTCGTGCCTTACGCGCGCGGCTCCGTGATGATCCAAGAGGGCGCTACCCTGCGCAGCATCGCGCAACGCGGCTTTCCCCTCAGCCATCAGAGTGAAGGGGTCACCGTCTTCCTCCGCAAGGGCGATGTCTTCGAAAAGATCGCCGCCACCCACGCCCCTCTCATCATCAAGGATACGTTAGGAGACCCGCGCTTCCAACAGCTCAATGATCTGGAACAGCACCTTTCTTGGATGGGGGTGCCGCTTATCGCGAAGGATCGTGTAATCGGCATGATCTCGCTGACGCGCCGGGAGGCCAACGCTTTTACCTCTGAGGATGCGCAGTTGGTCTTGGCCTTCGCCGGCCAGGCCGCCATCGCTTTGGAGAACGCCCATCTCTACGAGGAGATCCGCGAATTCAACGAGGAGTTGGAGTTGCGCGTGCAGGCGCGCACCGAGGAACTCAATCAGGCCTACCAGACCCTGGAGAAGATGGATCAGAATAAGTCCGATTTCATCCGCGTGGTGGCGCACGAGTTGCGCACGCCGCTGACGGTCATCAAAGGTTACAGCCAGATGCTGAAGAACCTGGCCAGCAGCGACACGACCGATCCTTTCTTGCACGGCATTGTCAACGGCACCGAGCGCATGCACGGCATCGTCAACAGCATGTTGGATGTGGCGATGATTGACAATCAGGCGCTGAATATGACCAAGCGTCGCGTAGAAATCAAGGACGAATATGAGCCGGTCTGTAGCTCTTTCATGGCCGCGTTGCGGGAACGGCAAATTACGTTGACATCGGAGGGCATCTACGATTTGCCGAAGATCAAGGCGGATGGCGGCTTGATCCAGAAGGTGTTGCGCAACGTCATCGGCAACGCGATCAAATACACGCCCGATGGCGGCAGGATCCACGTCGCCGGTCAAGTCATCGAAGTTGATGGGGAAACGCCCATCGTCGAGATCACGGTCGAGGATACCGGCATCGGCATCGATCCGGAATATCAGGAGTTGATCTTCGAGAAGTTCTATCAGATGGGCGAGGTGGCCGTCCATTCCTCTGGACGCACCAAATTCAAGGGCGGCGGCCCCGGCTTGGGATTGGCGATTGCGCGCGGGATCATCCAGGCGCACGGCGGGCGCATCTGGGTCGAGAGCGCCGGCCACGATGAGGCAACCTGTCCCGGCAGCAAGTTCTATATCTGGCTCCCGATAGAATAAAATTTGCCCCTCTTCCCGATGTTCAAGTTACCCAACAGCACTAAAGAAGCCGTCGCTCTTGATTTTGAGGAGCAGGAGTACACCGATTTCATCCTGCGCCTCCGCCGCGATTATCTCCAGACGATGTTGCGCGGTACCCTGTGGTTGTTGGCCGGGCTGATGCCCATCATGCTGCTCCTGCTCCTCTCGGTCGATCCGCTGACCTTATCTGCTTTCTGGATTTTTATCCCCTTTACCGGCGTGATGATCTTCGTCGCGCTGGCTTACATTTATCTGAACCAGCGCCGTTCGTATAACACGGCGGCCCATCTCTATGTCGTTGGCCTGCTGACTTTTATGTTCCTCAGCGTCCTGATGGCGCCCCGAAATTGGCCTCTGCGCAATGTGCTTCCCTACGTGCTGACCTTAGTCGCTTCCGCCGCCGGATTGCTCCTGCCGCGCCGGGGCGCGCTGCGGATGACGGGCCTGGGCATGTTGCTTTTGCTGCCGTTCCTCCTCAGCTTTCCGGCGAATGTCCTCCCGCCCGCGCTGGTGATGGCCGGACTCGCTTCCCTGATCGCCAGCAACACCGCCGGCAGCCTCTACGTGATGGCTCAATATTCGACGATGAGCTATCTGCGCGCCCGGAAACGCGCGGATGACTTCTTCCGCAACAAAGAGCAGTTGAGCAAGACGCTCAAGGAGCGCGATTGGCTCAACGAGCAACTACAGACGACGAATCGCGCGTTGGCCGCCAGCATTGAAGTTGGGCATCAAATCACGTCGCTGCTGAACATCGACACGTTGCTGCCGCGCGTCGTGGACCTGATCCAGACGAGCTTCGACTACTATTTCGTGGGCATCTGGACGCCGAACGAGGATGAGACGGCGCTGGCGCTCCGCGTGGGCGCGCGGAAGGGCGATGAGGCGTTGGACCTGCGCATCCCGCTGGATGCGCCCAGCGTGATCGGCGATGTCTACCGGATGGGCGTTCACCGGCGCGAGAACAACGTCCACCAAGTGAGCGATTTCCTCCACTTGCGCGATCTGCCCGCCACGCAGGCGATGATCGCGTTGCCCCTGCTCGTCGGGACACAGACCATCGGCGTTTTGGACATCCAGAGCAAGGTGGTCGGCGCCTTCGAGCCGGAGGACGCCGAGGTGATGCAGGCGCTGGCCAACCAGATCGCCATCGCCATTCGCAACGCGGAGTTGTATGCTTCGGAGCAATATCGCCGCCAATTGGCCGAGTCGCTGGAGCAGACGGGGCGCGAGTTGGCCAGCAGCCTCGATCTGCGCGAGGTGCCCGCGCGCATCTTAGATCAATTGCACAAGGTGATGCCCTACGGGCGCGGTTCGGTGTTGATCCAACGCGGGGACGTGCTGAAGAGCGTGGCGCAGCGCGGCTTCCCCGCCAGCTACCAGCACACGGGCGTCACCGTCACGCTGCGCGGGGGGGATGTCTATGAGCAGATCTCCCGCAGCCACGAGCCGCTGCTGATCGCCGACACGCGCCGCGATCCGCGCTTCCAACAGGCGGCGGGACTGGAGACGCACCGCTCGTGGATGGGGATTCCGCTCATCACGCAGGATCGCGTGATCGGCATGATCTCGCTGACGCGGCGGGAGGTCAACGCCTTCACGCCGGAGGATGCGCAGTTGGTGCTGGCCTTTTCCGGGCAGGCCGCCATCGCCTTAGAGAACGCCAGTCTCTACGATGAGATGGAGTTGCGCGTGCGGGTGCGCACCGAGGAGCTAAATCAGGCGTATAAAACGCTGGAGAAGATGGATCAGAACAAGTCCGATTTTATCCGCGTCGCCGCGCACGAGCTGCGGACGCCGCTCACGGTCATCAAGGGCTACACGCAGGTCTTAGAAGCGATGGCCACGGAGCAGCGCCAAGAGTTGGCGTCGCTGGTGCGGGGTATCCTCTCCGGGACTGACCGCCTCCATCGCATCGTCAATAGCATGTTGGATGTGGCGATGTTGGACAGCGAGACGATGAATATGGTCAAGCGCCCCATGGATTTAGAACGGCTCTTTATCGATGTGGAGCGAGCGTTTCACGAGGCTTGGGAGGAGCGCCATTTGGAGTTGACCATTACGGGGATTGCGGCGCTGCCGAAAATCGACGGCGATCCGAGCCTGCTGTACAAGGTCTTCGATCACCTGGTCGGCAACGCCATCAAATACACGCCCGATGGCGGCCAGATCACCGTCATCGGCGCGCTGATCCAAGATGGCCGCGAGGAACCGGTTGTCAAGATCGCGGTGCAAGATACGGGCATCGGCATCGACCCGGAGTATCACGACTTGATCTTCCAGAAATTCTACCAGATGGGCCAAGTTCAGCTCCACTCCTCGAGCCGCACCGACTTCAAAGGCGGTGGCCCCGGCCTGGGGCTGGCGATTGCGCGGGGCATCATCGAGGCGCACGGCGGGCGCATCTGGGTGGAGAGTCCCGGCCACGACGAGACGACGTGCCCCGGCAGCACCTTCTACGTGCTCCTCCCCACGGGCGCGTGCGATTGAGACGGCCCCTTACGTTGATTCTCGCGCCAGCCAGCGCTTGAGATATCGCCCCGTGTAGGAATGCTCGACCCGCGCCACCGCCTCCGGCGTGCCCTCGGCCACAACCTGCCCGCCGGCCTCGCCGCCCTCCGGCCCCAGATCGATGATCCAATCGGCGACCTTGACCACGTCGGGATTGTGCTCGATGACGACCACGGTGTTGCCGCCCGCGACCAACTGCTGCAAGACCTGAATCAATTTATCGACATCGGCGGCGTGTAAGCCCACCGTCGGCTCATCCAACAGATAGAAGGTCTGCCCCGTCGAGCGCTTTGAAAGCTCCCGCGAGAGCTTGACGCGCTGCGCCTCGCCGCCGGAGAGCGTGGGCGAGGGCTGCCCCAATCGAATGTAGCCCAGCCCCACCTCGCAGAGCGTCTCCAACTTGCCCACGATCTTGGGGATCGCCGCGAAGAACTCCCGCGCCTCCGTCACCGTCATGTCCAACACCTCCGCGATGTTCTTGCCCTTGTAGCGAATCTGCAGGGTCTCGCGGTTATAGCGCGCGCCGTGACAGACATCGCAGGGGACGTAGATCTCCGGCAGGAATTGCATCTCGATGCGCAACGTCCCCTGGCCCTGACAGGCCTCGCATCGGCCGCCCTTGACGTTGAAGCTGAAGCGCCCCTTATCGTAGCCGCGCATCTTGGCCTCCGGCAACTCCGCGAACAGCTCCCGGATCGGCGTGAAGACGCTCGTGTACGTCCCCGGATTTGAGCGCGGCGTCCGCCCGATGGGCGACTGGTCGATGTTGACGACCTTGTCGATATGTTCCACGCCCTCCAGCGCGCGCATCTTGCCCGCCGGATCGCGCGCGCCGTTGAGGATCTGCGCCAGGCGCTGATAGAGCGTCTCGATGATGAGCGTGCTCTTCCCGGAGCCGGAGACGCCCGTCACGCAGATAAATCGCCCCAGCGGGAAGCGCACGTCGATCTCTTTGAGGTTATGCTGCTGCGCGCCGCGCACGACCAGCGCCGTGCCGTTGCCGTCGCGCCGCTGCTCCGGCACCGGCACCCGCCGCCGCCCGGAGAGATAGGCGCCCGTGATGGATGCCGCGTGCGCTTCGATCTCCGCCACCGGCCCCGCAGCAACCACCTCGCCACCGTATTCGCCGGCGCCCGGCCCCAGATCCAAGATCCAATCGGCGGCGCGGATTGTCTCCTCGTCGTGCTCGACCACGAGCACCGTGTTGCCCAGATCGCGCATCTCCTTGAGGGTGTTGATCAGCCGGGCCGTGTCACGCTGGTGCAGGCCGATGCTCGGCTCATCCAGCACGTAGAGCACGCCCGTCAGCCGCGAGCCGACCTGCGTCGCCAGGCGGATGCGCTGCGCTTCGCCGCCGGAGAGCGTCGTGGCCGAGCGGCTCAGCGTGAGATAGTCCAACCCTACATCGATCAGGAACTTCAGCCGGTCGCAGATCTCGCGGAAGGGCCGCTCGGCAATGGCGCGATTCTTGGGCGTGAGCACGCCATCAGCCAACAACTCCTCCACCCAAGCGTGAAGCTCGGCGACCGGCCAGTCGGTCAGCTCGTGGATGGGCTTCTCGGCCAGCGTGACCGCGCGCGCGATCTTGTTGAGGCGCGAGCCATCGCAGGCGGCGCACGGCGTGCGGCTCATCGCGCTCTCGATTTTGCTGCGGATGTAGTCGGAGTCGGTCTCCTCGTAGCGCCGGCGCAGGTTGGGGATCACGCCCTCGTAGCGACGCTCGCCCCGCCAGACGCCGTGCGCGCCCTGATGACGCATCGGAACGCGCTCCTGCCCGCTGCCATACAGGATGATGCGGCGCTGCGCCTCGGTCAACTCCTGCCACGGCGTGTCCATCGCGATCCCATAATGGGCCGCGACGCTGCGCAGAATGCCCCACGTGTAGCTGTCCTGGTCCTTGGACATCCCGTAGGCGATGGCCTGCTCGTTCAGCGAGCGGGTGGGATCCGGCACGATGAGGTCTGGATCTATCTCCAGCTTGAACCCCAGCCCCTGGCAGACGGAGCACGCGCCGTGCGGGCTGTTGAAGGAGAAGGTGCGCGGCTCGATCTCCGGCAGGCTGATGCCGCAGACGGGGCAGGCGAGCGCCTCGGAGAAGAGCACGTCGCCCTCCGGCTGCGCGACCGGATCTGGCGAGCGGACGATCTCCACCATCATCACGCTGTCGCCCAGGCGCAGCGAGGTCTCGACGGAGTCGGTGAGGCGGCTGATGAAATCGCGATAGATCTGGCCCGTTTGCTCCTCCGGCAGGATCAGGCGATCCACGACCGCCTCGATGTCGTGCAGCTTGTAGCGATCCAACGCCGGAATCTCTTCCAGCTCGAAGACCTCGCCATCGACGCGGACGCGGACGAAGCCCAACTTGCGCACCTCATCAAAGGTGGGCTGATGATGGCCCTTGCGCCCGCGCACGAGCGGCGCCAGCAACTGCAACCGCGTTCGCGGCGGCATCGCCAACACCGCGTCGACGATCTCCTCCGCGCTCTGCTGGGCGACCTCGCGCCCGCACTCTGGGCAGTGGGGAACGCCGATGCGCGCGTAGAGCAAGCGCCAAAAGTCGTAGATCTCCGTCACGGTGCCGACGGTTGAGCGCGGGTTGTGGGAGACGCCCCGCTGATCAATCGCAATCGCGGGACTCAGCCCCTCAATCGATTCGACGTCGGGCTTGTCCATCTGGCCTAAAAATTGCCGCGCGTAGGAACTCAGCGACTCGATGTAGCGCCGCTGGCCCTCGGCGAAGATCGTATCGAAGGCTAGAGAGGACTTTCCCGACCCAGAGAGGCCGGTGATGACCACCAGTTGATTCTTTGGAATATCAACGTTCAGGTTTTTGAGGTTGTGCTGTCGCGCCCCGCGAACCTGAAGTTTGTCATTTGCCATAGTTGTTCTTCACCTCTAGATATATTGCGTATTGCGTGTTGCGTAAAAATCAATCCATACACGAAAATCAAGCTCTATTCGGGCCGGGATCGCATCCGCGCGAAGTCCCGCACGCAACCGTATATCATAGCAGCATACGGCCCATCGCGCAAGGCGCCCCATTTGCCCGGGAGCGGCGCTTGATCGCAGGAAAAGAAAAGACGAACTTG
>JBKHCQ010000055.1:0-12548 GCA_046541755.1 Anaerolineales bacterium
GAATTATATTCATGTTAAAATTAAGCCATCTCAGAATTAGAAATTGAAAGGAGTTGATTTTAGAGAACGATTAGCACAAGAGAACAGGTTCGGCAATTTTAATTACCACCACCTCGACTTTTATCTCATAACTTTAATAGGAGGCTCAAATGGACTGGCGAGATTTTCTTAGCTTCAAACGTATGATCACCCCGATGATTATCAAGTTTTTCTTCGCGATTGGCATTGGGATCAGTGTGTTAGTCGGCATTGGGGTCTTTTTTGGGGGCGTTATCGGCGGGATCTCCGATGGCAGCTTTGGCGCAGTGATAGGGGGCTTTATTATGGGCCCGCTCGTAGTAGTGCTGGGCGTTTTGAGCGTGCGCATCTACGCCGAGTTGTTGATCTTAGCATTCCAAATCAACGAGACCCTCACCGACATACGGAACCTGTTGGAACGAAGATAGACGCCCTTAGCTTCCTCAACATCAGATAACCAAGGCGTCCTTGGTGTGGGGACTAAAACATCGCCCACGTATCCCCAAGGGCAATTTTAGTCCCCGTCTGGCTCCAATGTGCTCTCTAAGCGAGGAACACCCCACCGCCACATCCGTCAGCACCCAAGCAATCATCACAATATAAAAAGGAGATTTCCACGATGAAGCAGGCATTTAAATCCCCAATCAAATCTCGCATCACTCTGATAGTGTTAGCGATATTTAGCATCTGGCTTACCTCGTGCGCCGGCGCGGTCGAAATGGATATCACGGTGTATTCCGGCGACCGGTATCAACAGAAAATGATCCTCAGTTTTACTGAAGAAATGGTAGAGCTTTCGGGCGGGACCGAAGAGATCGAGCGCCTGCTGGATGAAATGGTCTCCGAAGCCGAGAACGAGGGCGCAAGTATCAGTTGGCAACCAATAAAAAGTCGGCAAGATGATACTATCCAGTACGAAATCCAGCAGGAGATTACGGACATCACGAACGCAAGCACCGATGGATTTAAGTGGGAAGAAGTAGAGCACAACAACAGCCCGGCTTATAGATTCGAGTATACGGATATTTCCGATATGGATATATTTCAGGAGTTCACCCTCACCCTCCACACCGGCAAGATACTCGAAAGCAACGGCGAGCAGGTGAATGCCCGTACCGCGCAATGGAAAAATTCAAATCAATATCAAGCTCCTTACGCGATTGTACAACCTAAAAGCGCCGCGCCATGGGCATCATGGATGGCATGGCTGCCATTGGCCGCCGCCGGCCTTTTACTGCTCGCTACAGCCGGGATCGTAGTCTTCCTTATTCGGTCAGGGCGCCTGCAAGAATGGTTCTCCGCCGGGATCTCAACCGGTAAATGGCGCGTGCAAGCCATGAAATTAAGCAACGAGCGCGATCACCTGGAAAAGGACAAGAAAAAATTAGTCTCCGAGTTGGGCGCCAAAGCCTGGACCGCGCGCGTCACGCACCCCGATTACGCAGATCTCTACGGCCAATTGGTCACCCTAGACCAGCAACGGGTCGAACTAAAAGAGCAGAGGGAAGCTGCCGCGCAACAATTACAGGAAATACAGCAGACGCATACTCAAACCAAATCCGAGTATGCAGCCCGCATCAACGAACTGCAAGAGAATCTCAAAAACACCAAAAGCCACCGCGAACGAATCCGCTTGGATAAAGCATCCTTTGAGAAGCAGATGAAAAAGGCGCGGGAGAATCAAGAGGAGACCCAGACGGAAATACAATCGCTGCGGGATAGATTAACCCAAGCGCCGGACTCGGATGCGCCGGAGGCGGAGGAGCAATCCGCGACCCTCTCCAATGCGATTGCGGCGCTTGAGCAATCTTTGTCCCAAATGGCGGATGAAATATCCCACTTGGAATCAGAAATTCAACGCTTGGAGACGGAGCAACAGCCCCTGGCGAAAGAAGTCGATCACCTGGAGGAAAAACTTGCCCAGGCGCAAGCGGAAAAACGCGAGGCATTAGCCCCCTTGGATCGCCAAATAGCAACCCTACAAGAAGAAATCAAATCCATCGACAAGCAACTATCTGCGATCGCCCAAGAGATGACGCCCCTCATCGACAACCTGGGGCCGTATGTAGATCGCGCGCGCCCCGAATCCCCGGCGTTATCCGATCTATATGAAAAGCTCGACCAATCCTATCGCGAGTTAGCCAGCGCCTCGCAGCAGCAAGACCTGCTCAAGGCGCGGATAGGCGCAGCCGACACGGGCGCGGTGCGGAACTTCTACCTATTCATCGGCGGGATGATCGTCGTGTTGATCTTGATCATCATCTTGCTGATGATGGGCTTGAGATAAATCCCATTCCCCCAAACACAATCAGCGGGAGCGGAGGTATACCTCTACTCCCGCTGATGTAATCTATGATATGACTCTCCTGAAAAAAATAGGAAGTTTTGGTCAAGACTGCCACAGACAGTAACTTGTGAATGCAAAGGTGCCATATCTAGTAGGTCTCCATATAAACTTCCGATTTTTATGGCGTTTTTTCAGTGGAGTCTGATATACTTATAATAACATCCGAATGTGCAAAAGGAGGTCACGATGTTTGGATTTAACCGCATTACATTCGCCCCCCAGATTTTGAGGGGCAAGGCTTGTATCCGTGGGATGCGGATTTCTGTAGCGCTCATTGTCAACCTGGTTGCCAATGGGATGTCAACCGAGGAAATCCTTGCAGAATACCCCGATCTGGAAGCAAAGGATGTTCAGCAAGCATTACGTTATGCCGCTTGGGCGGCTGAGGATGTCATCTATGCCCCGGCAGGAGCTATAGGGTGAAGTTCTTGCGCCTCCGGCGCGGCATCGGTATCCAGGCCGGCTGCGGTCAGCTTCGGCAACGGGTGGAGGGCGTGAAAGATTTGACCCTCCTGGTAAAGATTTGCGCTCTAAAATTGTTCGAAGTACACTGACATCAAGCGAGATCTTATATTAGCTATTAGCTACAATGAGGTCAATATCTACATAAAGAACATCAACCAAAGGGGTCTAAAATGAATCAAAATCACGGACCAGATGACAAGTCAACTCGTATAATTTCTGGAAGCGTTTATCGAGAAGGCATCGGGAGTGGCCTCGACATTTTCGGAAAATTGCGGGCAGGTAGATACAAAGCGAAAAGCCCAGAGTCGGGGTTGAATTTAGACGTTATAGCCACCCATGCAGCTCAGGCTATATCGATTTCATTAACATTCGTGATTCTAATCGCGGGTGTATGGATCTTAAAGTTAATCTTTATGGAGCTAATTTCTGGCGCAACATTGCTATCCTGGCAAGCAAATTCCCAATTTGGGCATCAATTCTGGGGGTTTATAGCGAGAGTATTCACGGTACTCAATATATCCCTGGGAATAGTCGGAGCATTAGCCGTCGCTTATGAAAAAGTATATCTTCGATGGTCTATCCCGCGTAAGTTCCTCAAGAAAAACTATAGAAAAAATATGAATATTAGCATCATCGAACCTTTGGATAGCAAAATCGTCAAACCCCTATCAAAATCTCTTAAAAATCGCGTCTTATTAAGTAGCGGTAGAAAATCACAAAATGTCATAACCTTCGGGGGATTCAGACCTTTCCTAGGAGCAGGAGAAAAAGTTGCAGGGTGGTCCTTGTCTATCCCCCGTACCTCAACGGATGGACATACCCCTGTAAATATTCCGCTTTATGATTTTTATAAAGTTGTGGAAGATGAGGTGGAAAGGAAAAACCTACCGAATATACAAAAAACGTCTAAATTGTATGTCAATGGACTGGAATTAGAAGTCGATGGTCAAATTCTACAATCTGTAGCATCCCGCCCAGTAGCCAAATTACCCGAAAATCAAATATGGGCCTTGGCGCAAAGCAGCAAGCTCAACAACAAAAGAGTGTACAGGATATATCGTTATTATGACCGGGAACGAGATATGATGCTATCATATTTCTTACGATTCTATAACGTAGGGAACGTTACATTTGCCGAAGGGGTCACGTACACCCTACCCAGCATCGATAGAGATCGATTTAGTTTAACGCCCTTATTAAATGACAGCAAAACGTCTCGGGTGATCAAGACTTTAATTCTAGCCGCGATCCTGTTCCCCTTCAATATCTACACACTTATAGCCTTATGGCACTTGATCATTTATCTCTTTAACGTTGTTTCATGGTGGGCAAATGATGTGAAACAGTTACGCGCAGCGAAGGCGCAAGAAGAGTATAATTATGGTCTGACTGAAACGTTCCGAGAGTCCGTTGCGGCGCCCACTTATCAAAACTATTACGGCATCCAAGATCTAACGATGTATTGGCAGACGCTGGATCGCGCAATCGTTAAAGGCATTTTAGATCTTCTGAAGCAGAACAACGTAGATACCTCTGCATTTGAAGATTCAACTAAAAATATCATCAACAATGGCGTCATGATGAATGGTGGTGAATTTACAGCTTCACAAGTTGCTGTCGGGAATAAAAGCGTTTCTATGATGAAATCGGATAACCCTTCCCCAAGGACGGGCGGACGGCTACAAAGAACTTTAAGTCAAATCATGCCCAACACACAAAATTGAAAGATGGAGGTAGACGATGAGTGAATCACGTAACGAAGGTATAATCGTAAATGACGGAACATTTCAAGCGGATCAAGTATCTGTTGGAAAGCACAGTCAGGTATATCAAACCCTTTACAAAACAGTCAACGATTTAGAAACTTCTGACAAACACGAGGTTGCTCAAGCCATTGCCGAATTAGCCAAGGCAATCGAAGCTCATAAAGAGAGATTAGAAGCATCAGATGAGCTAATGGAGGTCGTGAAACAGATAGCTGAGGAATCACAGAAGGATAATCCTAACAAATTAACCCTGAAAGGATTACTCAGGACAATAAAAGAGGTCGTATCTCCAATTGCTGAAATCTCCTCTAAGATCTTCGCCTTGCAGCAAGTTCTCTCTAAAATGACGGGAGCATCGCTCTCGTAGAATTCTTGCCTCTAAATCTACGACCCAAAAAACGCAATCAGCGGGAGCAGAGGTTGTACCTCCGCTCCCGCTGATTTTTGCCCCCTGCCTTGCGCCCCTTGCCGCCCGCTACATACTATCGATCTCTTCCTGCTGGCGCTCCAGCCACTTCTGGATGATATCGAACTCATCGCGGGCGCTCTCCAGATGCTTCCGCTCGGAGCGGATGAAGCGCGTGTAGGGCGCGATCGCGCCCTCGATCTCGCGCAGGCTGCGCGCCAACTCCTTGTCGAATTGAGCGGTCAGGACGTGCATGAGCCGATCGCGCATCACGCCGATATTCTCCTTCAGCTCCTGCTTGAGCCGCCGCCGCTTGTTCGGGATGACGAACAGCCCCATCACCGCGATGGCGCTCGCCGCGACGATGCCGGTCAGATCGGCCGCCGCCGTCGTCGCCAGCGTGGTGACGATGGCGCCCAGTCCAATCGCCCCCACCTCCACCAGCGCCGCGCCGGCCACCGCTTGCTGCATCGCTTCGGCGATGCGATCCGCCTCAATATCCTCATCGTAGTTCATTGTCGTCTGCTGCACCACGCGGCTCACACTCTCAATCATCCGCGCGCGATCATAGGTGAAAGAGCCGCCTACCTGGCCCACCAGGTGATCGGCGTGCTTTTCGCGCCGACTGTTAACGTACTCCATCACCGACTGCCATTGATGCAAGGTGCTGGCCACCAGCCAATCGATCAACTCGTTGACGCGCGCCTCGATAGTCGCCGGCACCTCGTCGATGACCTGACGCTCGAATTCATCGCCCAACTTATCCCGATTGATCAGATCAAAGATGCGCCCCAGACGGATCGTCTCATCAAAATACGCCATCCCCCGGCTCTCAAACTCGTAGAGCACGTTGTCCACATCCGAAAGCCGCATCTTGAAGTTCGCGCGCATATCCTCCTCGTACATCCGCAACTCGCGCTCCACATCCGCCAGCACCTTGAAATCATCCCGCAATAGGGCGAGCCGCTCCTCGATGATCTCCAAATAGCGCTCGGTCAGATGCACGCCCACGCCGAGGGGATTGCTCAACTTGAGGCGAATGCGCTCTTTCTCATCCAACGTGTCGATAATGTAGCGCTCCACCGTCAGGAAGCCGCTCTCCGCCAACAACGCATCATCCTCCGCCCGCTTGGCCTGCAACGCCATCCGCGCCGAGATGGGGAAGATCTCCGGCGCGAACCCCAGCAGCGATTCGGCGTACTCCGCGATGAATGCCTCGATGTCCGCGACGTCGTCCGACCCCTCCAGGATATCGATCTTGTTGAGGATGACGATGACCTTCTTACCCCAATCGCGGATGCGCTTCATAAAGGCACGCTCGCTCTCCGTGAACGGTCGATCCACGGAGGTGACAAAGAGCACCAAATCGGAGCGGGGGACGAACTCCTGGGTAAGGGCCTCGTGCTCGCGATGGATGGCGTTGGTGCCCGGCGTATCCACGATGTTGATCTCTTCCAGCAGCTCGACCGGGGCCGTGTAGACATCCACCGCCGACTCAAACGCCACCCGCTCGAAGCGCGGCCCGCTCTTGAGGAGCTGAATGCGCGAGGTCGTCGGCGTGACGCCCACCTCCAGCCACTGTTTGCCGAAGAGGGCATTGATGAAGGCGCTCTTCCCCGCGTTGAATTCCCCCACGACGACCAGGAGGAACAACTCGTCCAATTGACGCACTGAGCGCGCCAACGTCGCGCGATCCTCAGCGGACGCGCCGAATTTGGCCAGCGCAAGCTGTAAGCTCGTGAGCCAGTGGCGCTCGACGTTAAGCAGGATTTCTTGTTGTTCAGTAAGGATCTTGCGATGCATATCGGCCTCCTACGTCAATCAATGGCCCAGGCGCTGAGATCATCCAACGCCGCGACCTCGTCGTCGGTCAGGCGCCAACCCAGCGCGCCGGCGTTTTGCTCCACGTGCCGCACGCTCTTGACGCCGGGAATGGGAACCGCGCCCTTGCAGATGGTCCAGTTCAGGGCGATCTGAACCGGCGTCTTGCCGCCGTGCGCCGCGCCGATCTCGCGCATCTCTGTGATCAGGGGCTGCACGTGCTCCAGAAACTCGCGGTTATAGATCCGCGATCGCGGGCCGGGCGGCGGATTCTCCGGCGTGTACTTCCCGCTCAAGATGCCCTTGGCCAGCGGACTGTACGCGATCAGCGTTACGTCCAGATCGCGGCAGAGCTGAAGCACGCCGTTGATCTCCGGCTGGCGATGGAGGAGGCTGTACTCCACCTGATTCGCGGCCAGCGGCACACCGCGCGAGGCCAACGCCCGATGCGCCTTGCCCATCTGCACAAGATCATAATTCGAGACGCCGACCGCCCGCACCAAGCCATCGGCCACGGCGTCCGCCATCGCATCCATCCACGCGGCGATGGGCATCGGCGGCAGCGGGAAGTGTATCTGGTACAAATCCACCCGCGCCATATCCAAGCGATCCAAGCTGTGACGCAGCGCGCGACGCAGGAAAAACTTACCCCATCGAAACGGGAACGGCATAAATTTGGATGCGATAACCAAATCCTCAGCCTCGACGTTGGGATCTTCGCGGATAAAACGCCCCAACATCCGCTCGGAGCGCCCCAGGCCGTAGACCTCCGCCGTATCGAAGAAATTGACGCCCGACGCGAGCGCCGCCTCGAAGGCGACGCGCAGATCCGATTCGCCATACTCCTTGCCGTAACCCCACATCACCGGATCGCCCCAGGCCCACGTCCCGAAGCCCAGGGGGGAAATTTCGATATCCGTCGGCCCCAACATCACACGCTCTGAGATCTCAGCCATTATCCCTGCCCCTCGACGTGATCTATCGCCCGGCGAATCACCTCGGCGCTCTTGCGCAGCGCCGCCGTCTCCTCGGCGTCTAAGTGCAGCGGCAGCGTGGCCAGCACACCCTCCCCGCTGACTAAGTGCGGCAAGGAGAGCGTCACATCCTCCACGCCCTCGACCTCCGCCATCGGCGCGCAGACGGTCAACAGCGCCCGGTGATCGTGCCCGATGACGTCGACGATGTGCGCCAACGCACTGCCGATCCCATAGTAGGTCGCGCCTTTCCCCTCGATGATCTCGTAGGCGGCGTTGCGCACCGCGTCGTCGATCTCCTGCTGCTTCTCGGCATTCAGATCAATGCCGCAGGTGCGCACATACTCCTGCAAGGGCAGTCCGCCCACATCCACCAGCGACCAGGTCAGCACCTCGGAATCGCCGTGCTCGCCCACGACGTAACCGTGGACATGCTGCGCGTCGACGCCCAGATGCGCGCCTAACAACGCCCGGAAGCGCGCCGTATCCAACGTGGTGCCGGAGCCGAGCACGCGCTGCCGCGGCACACCCAACTCCGCCGCCGCGGTCGCCGCCAGGTGCACCATCACATCCACCGGGTTGGTGGTGATGAGCAACACCGTCGCCGGCGCATACTCGATCACCTGCGGCACGATCTGGCGGATAATCGCCGCGTTGCGCCCCAGCAGCTCCAGGCGCGATTCGCCCGGCTTCTGACTCACGCCGGCGGTGATGATCACCACCTCGCAACCGGCCAGATCCTCATAATCGCCGGCGCTCACATCGGCCGGATGCACAAAGGGCGCCGCGTGCAAAATATCGGCGGCCTCAGCCTCGGCCCGCGCCCGATTCAAATCGACCAGCACAATCTCGCTCGCCACGCCGCGCATCACCAACGCATACGCCGCCGTCGCGCCGACGAAACCTGTACCTACAATCCCAACCTTCATGGCTCCTCCCTGATCTCCTGCTGAGACTCATTCTCGATCTTCTTCTTGTACTTCTTCTTGATCTCCTCAGACGAACCAACCTCACCCGCTTCTTGAATCGCCTCCAAAAGTTGATCCATATCGAACGGCTTGGCGATGCACCGATCCGCGCCCAAGTCCAACGCCCGCTTTTCGTTCTTGGAGTTCGTCCACGCCGAAAGCACCAGGATGGGTATATCAGTAATCTCAGGATCGCTGCGAATCTTCTCGATAGTTTGGAAGCCATCCATCTGCGGCATCTTCAAATCCATCAAAATCACATCGGGATGCCCCGCCTTGGCCTTCTCATACCCGATCACCCCGTTGCCCGCCAACTCAACGTCGATGCTCGCCAGCTTCAATAACTGATTGATCAACTCCCGCTGAGAAGGTTGATCCTCCACATACAATACCTTGACCATTTCGCTCACCCTCCTCCTCAAGTTTTAATCCAGGGGAAATTGTCCCCTAACGCCTGTGAAGAAATTATCAATGTCCGATTTCAACCTCGGTCAGAGGGAGCGCATCCCCCCCACGCTGCCCATGTTGGGTGATGGGGAGCCGCGTCCCGCCAAAGTCATACATTCCCGCCTGGAGCGTATACCGCCCAGGAGCCAGCGATGCGGGCAACCACACGCCGTAGCGATCTATGATGCGCTCATCGACCGGCCAGCGATTTGTGGGCCACAAGCCGCCCCCCGGCTCCACGTCCGTCTGCGCGACCAAAGCGCCGTTCGCGTCCAACAGATGCACAAAGACCTTGTAGCGCGCCGCGGGCGACGTCTCTGCGCGCCAAAACAGCGTCACGGGGAGCACATCGCCCGCCGCGTACGATGATGAAGGCAGCGCGTACCCTTCCAATCGAATCGCCTCGCCCAACCGCGCGGATAACGGCGCCGCCGGACGGGTCGGCAGCGGCCCTGTCCCATAGCGCGCCACCCGCACCTGCCCTATCCAGCGATCGTCGGCCTTGTAGGCCAACCGCGCCAACAGCGGCTCGATGCGCCGCTCCGGGTCCGATTCCGTATCCCCCCAGAAGAGGACAAAGAGTCGCGTGTGCTCCGCCACAATCTCCTCGATCCATGCCCGCGCCGCTTCTTGCGTGGGACGATAGGGCGCCGGATAGACGGGCAGTGGGCCGCGATAGTAGTAGGTGAAGACCTCCCACTGATTCGGCGCGCTGAGGAGCACCGCGTCGCCGGGCCGCGCCTGCTCCGCGATGCAAGCCGCGATCCCCCGGTAATCGTCCCGCGCGTAGGCCGGATCGGTGTAGAGGTGATGCAACGCCGTGATCTGCGTCGGCAGCAGCGCCAGCAACAAAGCCAACGCGGCCCATCGCCAGCGCGCATGCCTCAAGGGCAGCGCCAACGTCACGCCCAGCGGCCCCACCGACATCATCAAGAATTTGAGGTAAGCCGGCCGGTAAAGGCCAAACGCCACGATCAGCAGCGCGGGCAGCAGCGCCATACTCGCGGCTGCTGATGCCTCGTCTATCGGGCGGGAATCTAATCGCCTGGTCGGAATAGCCCGACCGACATTCATCACGGCCCAGAACAAGAGCGCCGCCAGCGGCGCGCCCCACGCCCACCAGGGCAGCGCGTCGCGGGGCAAGGTCACGCCCGCGACCAACGTCCGCGCCAAGGCAGGCGCCGCCGCCTCTGCCGCCAGATCCGGCGGGCGCCAGCCGCTCGCCCGCAGCGCCACCGGCGCCCACGGCGCGAAGAGTACGCCCGCCAGCGCGTGGGCCGCGATCCACGCGCCCAACGTTCGCCAGCGACGCCGTCCCGGCAAGAAGTCAACGAGCCACGTCAGGCCAAAGGCCGCGTTCAAGCTCGCCAGCGCCAGGATGTACGCATATTGGGTGTAGAGTCCCAGCGCGATGCACAACGCCAATCGGACGACCCAGATCCACGGCGCGGGCGCTTTCGAGAGCGGGCGGGATGCGGCCCAGAGCGTCAGCGCGGTGACCAGGCCCAGCAGCGCGTACATTCGCGCCTCCTGGCTGTAGTAGACGGCCAGCGGATGCACTGCCACGAAGAGCGCCGCGCCGCCCCCCGCCCAGCGCCCGCCCGCGCGGCGCGCCACGGCGGCGGTAACGGCGACGGTGAGCACGCCACACAGCGCGGAAAATCCTCGCAGCGCGAACTCCGATTCGCCCGCGAAGGCGCGCCAGCCGTGCAGGAGCACGTAATAGCCGGGCGGATGGATGTCGCCGGCCGCGCCCGCGATGATCAGCGAAAGCGGGCGCTCGACCAATCGCGCCGTGTTGCCCTCGTCATTCCAGAACGATTGCGCCGTCAAACCGGAGAAACGCAGGCCCATCGCCAGCAGCAACAGCGCCAGCAGGAGCCATCGATCAAGGACGAACCCCGGCGCGGGTTTCACTTTACGTGCAACGGAGCGAGACACGCCCGGATCTTGCCCTTGGAAATCACGCCGCGCCGTATCACCTGCGGCGGCGACGCGATACAATCCACAATTGTCGAAGGAATGCCGAACAGCGACAGTCCACCATCCAAAATCAGGCTGACCTCCTCCGCGAAGAAATCCGCCGCCTCTTGGGCCGTGATCGCCGGGGGATAGCCTGAACGAATCGCGCCGGTGACCATCAAATAGCCACCGGTCGCCTCCAACAACGGTATCACATCGGGATAGTGGGGAACGCGCAGCGCAATAGGGCTGGCCCGCAACATCGGGTCTAAATTGGAGCCGGGAGCTAAGATCAAGGTCAAGGCGCCGGGCCAAAATCGCTGCGCCAGGCGATAGGTCGCCGGCGTTGGGCGCGCCAACGTCTCCATATAACCACTGTCCGCCATCAAAAATGGGATCGCCGGCTCCGGCTTGCGCGCCCGCACCTCGTAGATACGGCTAATGCTCTCCGGTAATCGCGGTGACGCCGCGAGGCCATAGATGGTATCGGTCGGCATGATGACCAGTTTCCCGGATTCAAGGGCCGTGACAGCTTGTTTGATCGCGTCAGGATCACGAATTGACAGGATTGGCGCGTCCAAAACATCCTCCGAAGTTAGTCAGGTAGTCGGGTAGTCGGGTGGTCGGGTGGTCAGGTGGTCGGGTGGTCAGGTGGTCGGGTAGTCAGTCGTGCAAGATGAAGCGCTCTATCGCCATCGCAGCCCCATCCTCCGATAACGGCGGGGCGATCCAATCGGCGGCGGCTTGAACTTGCGGCGTCGCATTGCCCATCGCCACGCCGACGCCGGCCCACTCGACCATTGAGAGATCGTTCTCCTGATCGCCCACAGCCATCACCTCCGCCTGGGGAATCTCCAGGCACGATGCAAGCCACGCCAGCGCCGCGCCCTTGGTCGCGCCCAGCGGGACGACCTCGATGAACTTTTCGTGGGAGCGCACGATCTCGGCCTCCGCGGCCTTATCTTCGCCTCCCGCAAAACGGCGCTTCAAGATCCGGGCCATCTCCGGGATCGCCTCCGGGTCGGCGATGAAGAGCACCTTATCGGGGACGTGGGTGGCCAACACCTCCATCCAAGGCATCCCCACTGTGATATCGGGGCCTAACAGCCGCTGGTAGAACGAAGGGTCGTGGCGTTCCTCTTTCAAATAGACGTGACCATTGGCATAGAGCACTGTGTGCCAGCCCTGCTCTTGGGCCAGCGCCAGGGCGTGTTGGGTTATCTTCTTGGAGAGGAGAATCCGGTGTTGCGGCTCGTCCTCTCCTAGGGCCTGCACCCCTCCGCCTTGGTAGCAGATGAGCGGCGCCGTGATCCCCAAATCCTCCGCGAAGGCGCGCGTCGCCGCGAACATCCGGCCCGTGGCCAAGGTGATAAC